>JACCRY010000160.1 GCA_013813265.1 Parachlamydiaceae bacterium | reverse complement strand
TACAGTAAAATTGATTGCTATGTCATTTTTTTTTCACTGGTTCAGATGAAGGTAACTTTTTTTGCGCTAATTAGCCGCTTAGCGGCTAATTAGTGCAAAAAGTGTTACCTTCATCTGAACCATGCCATGAAACTTAAAATTTTATCTTCTTTTGATGCAATGGAATCTCGAACTTCTTTTGTATTTGAGTGAGAGCTGGCTGAAAGGCGTTTTATACTTTTCTCAAGCTTTCTTATTTCATTAATTGTTTGATCAAGCGTTTTTGGAGTAAGTAATTCTCGTTCAAGTGTTTGATCATAAATATTTGAAATTTGTAATTTTATCTCATTAATTTCATCTTCCACATTATCGATTTTAGATCTTTGCTCAAGTTTCTCTAATTTTCTTTCAAGTAATGCAACTTGAGTTAAGCCCTTTTTGTGGTTGATTGGTTTGGTCCAGTGGCGATTGTAGTCAGCATCCATATCGGTATCATCTGGAACAGGATTTTTTGCTTCTTTTACCTGCGGCTCTGTTGGCTGAACAATTGAAAGGGATTCTGAAGAAATAGCTCGACTATCTGGAGGGTTTTGTGCACCCCAGTCGGCAAGTTTTTTTGCTACTTCTTTGGAGGAGATGTGTGTATCGAAGATTGAATTCCATATATATCTAATAGAACTAAGGATCGAATCTGCTCGTGAAAGTTCTGAAGTAGCAGGTTGCAATAACTTTAATTTTAATATACTTTCCTTCTTAACATCATTTCCTTTTAATTTGCTTTCATCATTTGATGCAATAGCGTTTAGCAATATACCACGTTCAATATTATCAAGTCTTTTGCAAAAATTTTCTAGTTTTATATGATCGTTTTCTTTAGGGAGGTTTTTATGAACAAAAGAGTTTAATGCTATTTTAAGCGAAACATGATGAGATGTAGGTTTTGTCATAATATCTTTATTTGTTAGTAAGTCTCTAATCTGTTAAATAATCATTTTTTGATTGCTCTCGTTTAAAAATTGAATGATTTCTTCTAAATTTGTGATTTCCTCATTAGTTATGCCAATTTTTTCTTTAATCTGTTCATCTTTAACCAAGATTTGCAGTTCTTGAGCATTGTTTATAGTATCTGCAATTTCAAGTGATATTTTTTGTTTTTCTGACCCAATATTGTAATTGGGTATTTTGTCTAATTTGCTAATTCTCTCTTCTATTTTGTTTTTTTGATTCATAATTTTTTGTTGAGGAGAAACACGAGTACTTATGGAATTCGCAACTTCTTTTTGAATATCCTCCATTTTTCCGATCTCAGCTGTGAGATTGTCTATTCCCTCAACATATTTTCCTTCTTTATTGGCCTTATCTAGTTTGGAGACAATGGTGTTGATTTTTTCTAATAGTTTATCTTCAGTACCGGCAATATATATCCAACCCTCAGGAGTATTGGATCGAGAACTTTTATTTAAGTTTGATAATATACGTTTAAGATCATTTACTTCTTCGAGTTCTAAGATTTGCATTGGTGGAATTTGATCATTTTCCATTTTGGTTCTAAAAGTAATTGCTTCATTGTGTTCTTCGATTTGCATTTGTGTTAGTTCGATTTGATCTATGGGTTTTGATAAGTCTCGAGCAGCCATACCCGTCTCTGTGTACTCTGGCTTATTGCGATCAGCCCATACTAAAAGTTGTTGTGCTAGTTCATTGGAGCCAACATGCTTTTTCCCGGATATTTTATCCCATATACTGCGCATCTTATTTTTGGCAGAGTCTGCTGATGAGAGTTCTGAAGTATCAGGCTTTATTAGCTTAATTATGAGTTTCTGAGTTATCTCGTTATTTTCGGAATTTTGTTCGGTTGATGTTGGATGCAGAGCATTTAGGAGCAAATCACGTTCTATATTGTTGAGTCTTTTGCAAAAATTCAATAATCCTTTTTGATCTTGACCCGAAGAAGAAATCGATGGCGGAGTAGATATCGTGTGTTCTGCAAAAAACTTAACTCCTTCAGTAATGGACTTTATTGGTTGCATAAAACCTCCATATGAGTGTCAGTGTCTTTTTTTTATAAAACCTTCATTTACTAATTTCATTATATTATACTCTTAATAGTTGGGCAAGAAATTGATTTAATATAATTTAATTATATGATTTGAAGGGGATCTTCCTTTGAATGATGGTCTAAGTTATTCCTTTTAAATTTAATGAAATAGGAGATATAATGAAGGTAGCCAGTCCAACTAATTAGGGCTGCCATTTAACAACTTCGGAGGGTTTTATGAAAGATGCAATCCATCACCTTAAACACACACAGAAAAAAGTTATTCAATCTGCACGAAAGGCAGGCATGCAAGAACAAGAGCAGGAAATGGTTAAAACGAGCATAGCATCGAACAATGGAAACTATTCGAAAAATGTGAAGAAGGATTCATCTTATTAAACTTTTTGAAAAAAATAGCATCACATGAACAGTTATATAAGAAATGCTCCATCGGGAAGGTTTTCTTCCTTGATCACGATAATGACAAATAGCGATCAGGGGCCTTGTAGAGAAATATTTGCAAGGTATATCGATTACTTTCTTCTATTTCTTGTAGCTGTTCATGAGGATGCTTTCTTAGTGACCGTTAATTATACCCATTTGAGTTCTCATTGAACTTTGCGCACTTTGCGCCTTTTGCTGTTTCTTTGCGTTAAAACAAACAATTAGTTCCACTTAAAAGAAATTACTACGATAAGCAATTTATTTGAAGTAGGTATAATACTATATTAATTTTTTTTAACGCAAAGAAGCAGCAAAAGTCGCAAAGGGCGCAAAGAAATGTAGATGGATTTATTACTCATACGTGAACATTAACGAAATTGGAGGCCTGCTTACCAAGAAAAACAGTTTAGAGTCCTGTAGAGACAATATTCTGTAGCGTTTTATTCCCTGTCTTACCGCGTATGCGACAAGTCGAAGACGAACAAAGGGAGACAGGGTCTTAGCACTCCAAAAAAAATTATCAAGATTATTTTTTTAACCTTTTGGGGCGAAAAAAGAGCATAAAAATGCCTAGCGTCATGAAAAATGCCCCTGGATAGGTTAGGAAATATTTGCCCGGATCGCGATTAACGACAATTTGTATACGTTTTAGCGATCCAGGGTCTTGCGGCGATATATTTGAAAGATAGAAACGATAGCCATCCCATGTCTCGTAAATACTGTTCATGCTGATGCTGCTTTCTGTTATCTGGCCAGTTGATTTATCCGTTACAAGTAAATCACTTTCAAAACTATAGGGTTGTTGGGAATTAGCATAATTGACTTGGCGCGCTTGCCTTAGGCGAAGCCTATAGGGGATCTTTTTAAATAAAGGTTGAAACCGAACCAGAAATTCCCCATCTAAAACAGGCCATTTAAGCCCACTTCCAAATTTATCATAGCTTAAAGAAAGCAGTTCTTGTTTAGCTCCCTTTTTGATGCGCAAAGCAACGCAGGGAATATTAGCTTCAAGTGCGTTCGTGGGAGCGATGACTTGATGTCGTTTTGATAGAGGCGTTTCTAATAGCAACGGATCGCCAGAGCCACTGCTTGGTGTCGGAGAAAGGATCTGACTGAGATGGAGTCCGTAAACGCGTAAGTAGGCAGAAAGAAGTGTCCCTGGGTCGAATTGTTGCTTTGTTGCACTGCCAGGTAAAAGCGGAGCCACAGAAAAGATATTAAGCGTAATTTCTTGTAAAAGTTGAGGCCAACTTTCCCAAGAGGGGTCTTCTCCATTCAAATAAAGAAGAGGCCAGTTTAATTTTTTTAAGATCTTTCCCAAATCGTTTTCTTTGCCAACTAAAAGAGGGTCTA
The DNA here is from genome assembly GCA_013813265.1 of Parachlamydiaceae bacterium. GTDB lineage: Bacteria > Chlamydiota > Chlamydiia > Chlamydiales > Parachlamydiaceae > JACCRY01. Next base: position 2,425 of record JACCRY010000160.1, on the reverse strand, counting down.
ATTGTTCAAAAAGACAGGCATTCCAATAACATCCGCAAAATATTTGATTTGCTTGCTCATGATTTCCACCGGTGTGGTCATCTAAAGACCCCCAGTCAATGGCTCCTAAAACCTTGCTTAATTCTTCCAAAGGACGCGGATTTTTATAGAGCCATCCTCCATAGTTATCCCATTGATGAAGGTATAAGAGAGTCATCTCTACAAAATTTACTTGGCTTTTTTCACAAGCATCATAAAGAAGTTTAAGTGGAGGTGAAAGCTTCTTTGGAGCACGGGCCCCTTCTTCTAGTTCATTTCTCAAAGCAATAAGCGAGAAATTTTCCTTTTGCTTGCGATTGATTGCTATTTCATCTGCTGGAAGTTGCGCTTCAAGAGTATAACCTAAATAGCCATCATCATATGCTAAAATCCGCCCGGTTGGAATTTTTTCCGCGCTTTCTTTGGGGTAAAGGAGGGAGGTTACTTGACCGTATTTAGTAAAAGCAAAGAGTGCAACATCTTCAGTGCTGTTTTGAAGAAATAGAAGGGTGGGGGCTGCTAAAAGGTCGACTGTAATTTTACCTTTCCCTATAAAAGCCTTCTGATTCTTGTTTAAAAGAGCTTCTTCATGATCTAAAGCAATTGTAATTTTCTGGTGTAAACCGTCATGATTAAGCTCAAGGCAAAGGGATGGGTGGTTAAATCCTTCGACTGAAGACCAAGAAAAATCCAGATTACCCTTAATAGCCCCAATTGGAGTATTGAGGGGAATTATGCCTAAAAATTGTTCCAAAGTTCCGTTAAAAAGCTTTTTTCCGGAAATCGTATCTCGAATGATGATCTGAGTGGCACGTCTATAGGCTTTTTCTGCAATTTTTGCTGTTTTATCGCTAGAAATTGCCAGAAGATCCCATCTTTTTTCTTTTGTTTGACGAAGCTTGATCCGTATGGGTTGTGGAAGTGGCTCATCGACTGAGAGAATTTTTTGAACTGGAAGTGGCTGAACTCCAAAAAGTGAAAGAAAACCGCCTTTAATCCAGCTTTCAATGTGTTCAACGCTGTGTGGAGTCGAATCTAAAAGAGTAACAGAGAGTGATTCATAAAGAGGATTTTTCGGAGTTCCCTCGGGTTTCAAAAGGCTGAAACGAAGAAGATTTTTATCAAAATTAAAAAATTGAGGCTCGTTATCCGTTTTAGATTCAATGGAAAGAGCATAGCTACCCGAAAGTAGAAGTTCATCCGAAGCGCTTCCTTCTACAAGTGTCATGCTGCCTTGAACCCCAAAGTAACTTTTGATCAAAACTCCCGCAAGGACCATCAACATGCCAAAATGTGTGATCAAAAAAGGAAGATGCTGCCTTTTGAATGGATAGCGTCTCAATGCAGAAATGAGAATATTGAGAAAAAATCCCCAAAGCAATAAAGAAAAAAGAGGGCTGCCATAAGTTAAAAGAGCGGCGTAACGATGAGATCCGGTTGAGGATTCGATAAAGGTGCCTGCGATCGTAAAAAGAGCTGTTGTGCTTATCAAAAGTAAGGCAAAAGGAATTCCTCCAAGAAATCGAATGATCGGTCGCCATATCATCGGATAGGAATCTCCTCAATGAGCTCAAAACTGTTGGCAAAGAGCTCAATCTCACTTTTGTATGTGGTAATTGATTCCGGTGCGCCGATTGCTTTGAGGGTGTAGTCTGAAGCCATTTGTCTTTGTTTAAAAGAAGGTCCATTTTGTGCTTGTAGTGTTCTCCAATGTAACGAGGCTAATTGCATGCTAAATCCTAGGATAGAATGCTCTTTACCATTTAAGGAGCCTTCGGCATAGAAGGAAAGTCCTGTAAAACCTCCAAGAGCTCTAGGTTCAATAAGGAGAGTTGAGAGGTCTATTTCGTCGAATTGGCGCTTCCAGCGGCCGATTTGTGCCTCTGGAGGGATTCTTTGTTCAAATGTATCAGTCGGGAATGTATGAAAAGTAAAGTGGATTGGGGAAGTTTCGCCAATATAAAATTCACAGTTTGGTCGAGTGCTGTCAGAAATTGAATCTTCTGGCAATGGATCCCTTCTTATCCAATGAGTGGGAACTTTTGCACGGTAAAGAATTAGGCGATCTTTTGGGGTGCCTTGATCCCTGCAACAAAACTGTTGCCATGTAAATGTAGGAGTTGAGGATTCGTTGGTAGAGCAACTGCAGAGAAGAAGGCAAATTGCGAAGAAGAGAGAATTAAGCATGTTTTTGCATAGAGGGTGTCATTGAACCTGTAACTGGACATTCCGATGCATGTGCATCAGGTTAAGCAATTAACTTTTTATCTCATACTATTATTATAGGGGTAGGAATGGCACTTGCCACCCCTCCCTCCGAACCGCACGGGCGCTATTAACGCATACGGCTCTCCAGTCGATTGTTTCCTCATCGGGACTGACACGCTAAATATTGCCTTTGGAGGTC
>JACCRY010000125.1 GCA_013813265.1 Parachlamydiaceae bacterium | reverse complement strand
GTCAAGATCTGTATATTTGTTTTCACGGGATTTTGAGGTCATATTTGCTCCTTTGGTATCGATTACCAAAAGAGTTAACAAAATATGAAATTTTTTATCAAGTATTTCTAATTAAAAGCCCCTGAGCGAATATGACTGCTTCAGTAACTGGATCCTCTTCTAGGCCATGGCGCACAAAATATGCGTGATCCGGGTGCAAATGTGTAAGCAAAATCCATCGAGGGCAATATTTCAAATAAGATTTTTCTCCGAGATCTAAAAGCAATTCGTCATTGATCAGCAGACCACTATGCTTTCTATGACGAGGAGCACTCTGTTCGATCTCTCCTCTTGTTCCTAAAACTTTTAAATGCACTTTAGATGCCTTGGCTAAGTTATTTCATTCTATTACCAAAATAAGGCATTGAAGCATATGATTTAATTTCTCAACTACAGAAAAAAATCTTCGAGACAATTCGTTCTGAATAATTCTTGCAATAATTAAAAATATTTAAACCACTTGACGCTATTATATTCCTCGGTTATGGCACTCGAGAAAGTGAAATAGACTTCACTATATTAAATATTATAATTAGGTTATTGATTTTTTTCAGAAATGGAATGGCTTAAGGATAAATATGCATTCTCTTCGATCTCTGTTTTTTAGCATTCCTAGCTTTCAGATCTATGGTTATATTTTGAACAAATCCTTATCATTTATTGTGCACTTGTATGTAGAAAAAAAAGGGTAGCCATACAAAACAAATTTACATGGATATCTTAAAATGTATCACTTCCTAATTTTCTTTGGTTTGCTGCCAATACTACTTTTTGCTGAAACTTCTATCTCTACTGAAAGTGAAATATTAGAATCTGCTCATACCCCATTGACAACACTTTATGGTGCCCCTGAAACCAATATTTTGGGCGTAAATGTGATCAATGGCGATTACAGCTACTCGTGCATTGATTTTGATCTTCCTGGATCTGATCCATTAATTTTTCAAAGGACATACTGTAGCTCCCAAAATCGACTTAAATCCTTTTTTCATGGGTGGTCGCATAACCTTTCGAGCAGTGCAAAGACTTATAGTTTATCTGAGAATTTACATGTCATCCTTTCAGGATCCCTTTCAGGGGAGATTCCATTCCGAACAGAAATTGATAATAGGCATGAAGTTCTGAAAATTAATCGAGACATTTTCAAAAAAGGGATTACAAATTCTGCTAAAGGTCAAATTTCTGGCCGTATGAATGTCAAAAATATGCGTGTGAAGTATTCGGGGATAGGAATTACAGTCATAAATCCTGATGGTACAGAACATCGGCATCGTAAAGATATTTATAGAACGGAACAACCTGAGTATTACTCAGAGAATCGACTTGTAGAAACAATAAAACCAAATGGAATGAAGACAACATATGATAGTATGACGCTCTTAACAAACAATGTACAATCGCTCACTCATAATAATGTAACGTCGAATCAGATTAAGTTTAATTGTCCTAATTATCGTGAGATACTAAGTAAGAGAAAATTAAAGGAAGCTGATTTTTCCGTAACAGGTTCGTCAGATGATGGAAAAACAGCAAAATATACGTTTAATTCCCGGAAGAAATTGGTTCGTCTGCGTGATCATGGGAAGAAAGAAGGCTTTATCATCTCAATGTCAGCGTTTGAATCCAGTCATTTTCCAAGTGAAAGCTATCGATATATGGATCGAGATGATGGACATGATATTCTGACAGAAAGAACTGGAGAACATCACAAAACAACGATTGACTACTATAATAGGGGAGACAAGGTAGTCATGATAAATGGTGAAAGTGAAGAGATTTCGCCTAGCCATATCGCTCGCAATCGAGTAAAGAAAATTAGCGTCGCTGTAAATAATTCCGAAGATATACAGCCTTTGCGGCACTTTGCTTATCATAAAGATAAAGAGTCAAAAGACGCTTTCACAGATGTATACAACAATGAACAGCATCTTACCCGTTTTCATTATTCTACCAAAAATTATCGGCTGAACTGTGTAGAAAAATATGAAGGAAATGCGACTTATTCCGTATATCGCCGCGATCGGTTACAATATGGAACAAAATTAACTCCTTTAGAAGGAGATCTTCTCTTTAAAACTATTGAGAGCTCAGATGGTACAGTTCATTTAGGCGAAAACTTTGATTATGACGAACGTGGAAATGTTTTAAAACGGAAGCTACATTACAGAAGATTCACAGACTTTAAAAGTCATTCGATCTCCGCCAAAGAAAACCCCTTTTCAAAAGGGAATCACCGCTTAAAAGGCGGAGAAATCAAAGCCACCACTTATACTTATAATCAATTAAATCTGCCTACATCAGAAGATGATGGGAAATTAAAAACATTTCTCACGTATCACGAACGAAATGGAAAAGAAACAAATCTCCTAGAATCTAAGCTTATTCAAACAAATCAAAATATTAAAAAACGTGAATTCTATGAATTCGATGGAAACGCCGGCTGCACCCTTAAAATTGAAGACGATGGAATTACAAATACATCCAAGGATCTTACAGGTGTAAAACATAGAAAAACGACCCATTATATCAATCGTAAAGGCAGATTTGCAGGATTGCCCTTAGAAATAGATGTATGGGGCTCAAATGGACAAGAAGAGAAAAGAATCTGTCGAACAGTTTTGGAGTATGATTCCCATGGGCATGTAGAGAAAGAGTTTTATTATAACGCAAATAATGAATTTGCTTATTTGATACACAAAGTTCGCGATCTTCAAGGAAATATCACTTGTGAAATTGACCCTTTAGGACAAACAACTCATCGTGAATACAACGCGTATGGGTCACTTAAAGAAGAGCAAGGGCCTTCCTTAGAATATAAGATGGAGTACCAATACGATTGGCTACAACGCCCTATAGAAGAAACTCGTAAATGTTCAGATGGAATTCACTTAACAACTTCTAGAAAGTATGATTTAGAAGGTAGGCTTACAAAAATTACAGACCCTTATGGGTTTCAGACCCAATTAATCTATAACGAACAGGGACGCCCCACTGAAATTGTTTATCCGCCTGTTAGAACTGAAGATGGAAATTGGGTTGGGCCGCGAGAATTTAAACAGTATAATTTCTTGGGGCACCTTATCTCAGAAACGGATGCAAAGGGTGCAGTTACAGTTTATACTCCCAATGACGCAGGCATGCCTTTAAAAATTACCCATGCTGATGGCACGTTTGAGCAATTTGTCTATTCAATTTATGGCGAAACCCTAGAAAAAATTCAAAGAAATGGATCAAAAGTTGTCTACGCCTATGATGACCTCTCTAGATTAACTTCAGAAACAATTTATGATCACGACGGACAGATCTTAAAAAGATGCAGCAAAAAATATTCCGGCCTTTTATTATTATCTGAGACAGATGGAGAAGGATTAACAAAAAAGTATATCTATGATTATGCCGGAAGAGTTTCTGAAGTTAGTCAAGGTAAGGCCTTAACAAAATACATCTATGATCTACTCGGTCGAGTGGAAGAGGAGCAACGCTATTTTGGAGATAGTGAAAATGATTACATCGCAACTCAATTTAAATATGATTTGTTAAATCGAGTTATCAGTAAAAAAGAAGTTGATGCGAAAGGCCAGACTCACTCAAAAATTGTGACTACCTATGATTGTGTTGGAAATGTTGAATCGACGACAACTAAGACCCATGCTGGAATTGCAATATCTTTTCACCAATATGATGCCAGAGGAAATTTAAGCTCAACTACAGACCCTTTAGGAAATAAAACTCATTATATTCAACGCTATGATTTCTTTTTTGAGGGCCAAAATCTTCCATGCCTAGAAGTGATCGATCCAGCAGGAGTAAAAACGACAACCATTTCCGACTCTTCCGGTGCAGTCATGATCACGCAAGTACATTCACCTTTTGGAAAACTTTTATCTGAAACAGAAATGTTTTATGATCTTCAAGGTAACTTAACACGGAAAGAGCAGCATCTTCCTAGTGAAACTATTGTAACCCTGTATGAATACGATTCCTGTTCGCGATTGATCCAGCAAGTCAATGGTGCTGGCACCTCAGAGCAAATTACAACAAATTTTGTTTATAATTCTTTTGGCGAACTTTCAGAAACCCACTATTGCGATGGAACATCAAAACACCGAACTTATGATCGATTGGGGAGGCTTTTTGAGGAGTGGTCGAATGACAAAACCATCCATTATGAGTATACTTATAATCGACAAGATTTACCAACCCATGTAAAAAATCTCATTACGAAAAAAGAAACAATTCGAAAATATACGCGTGAAGGAAATTTAATCACTGAGTACTTTGAAAATGGGCTCAAAATAACCTATTGCTACGATAGAATAAATCGCCTTATCGAATGCATCTATCCCGATGGTTCTTCTGTAAAACAAACTTACAATCCAGTTTTCTTAACAAAAACTGAACGCCTCAAAGAGGATGCTGTCATATATACAAGCACTTTCCAAGAGTTTGACCAAGCAGGCAAACCCAAAAACATAGCCTTTCCTAAAAAAAGTGGAAGACTTTCGCTCAGATATGATCTTTTAAGTCGTCCAACAAGCCTCTTTTACCCTTGCTATAAAGAAAAAGAAATCTGTTATGATAAACGAGGTCTTTTAACTTCGAAAATTGTTAATGACGATCTGCAAACCTTTGATCACGACTATTTAAAACAGCTTACTTTAGAAAAATCAGAGAAATATTCTCATACCTATGAAAATGACGCACTTCATCGACAAACTTCAGTCGATGGGTTTGCTCAAACGCATAATGCTCTTCATCAATTGACCAAAGGGATCCATGAAGAGTACAAATATGATGCTAAAGGCAGAAGAGTAAAAGACTCTACAACACAATTTATCTATGATAAATTTGATCGCTTAATTACAGCCAAGAAAGGTGATTCAACCTGGGAATACAGCTACGATGCCTTTAATCGAAAAATGACTCGAACTTCTTCAGGTGAAACCACCCGTTATTTCTACAACGGACACGAAGACATTGGATCCTACCATAATAAAAAATGCGTCGATCTAAAGATATTATCCTCAACTGAAGGATCTCTCCCAATTGCAATTGAGCTAAGTGATCAACAGTATGCCCCGCTTATTTCACCACATGGCCATATTGTAGGTCTTGTGGAGATAGAAACTGGCAATCTTGCAGATCAAAGCTTTTTGACGCTATTTGGTAAAGACCTATGCGACAAGCCTCTGTCTCCATGGAGATTTTGCGGAAAGCGCCATGAGGAAGCAGCGCTTGGAATTATAGACTTTGGCTTTCGCTTCTATCATCCCAAATCAGCCCAATGGCTAACGCAAGATCCTTTAGGCGAAAGTAGCGGGCCAAACCTCTATACGTATGTTAATAATAATCCAGGATGTTGTGTGGACCGGTTCGGTTTATTTATGGATGACTTTAGTTTCAGTAGCGCATGGGAAAGTTTCAAAGAAACCTGCAGCAATGCTTGGGAAAGCGTTAGGGATAGTTTCAGTTGGGGCGAAAGTCAAACTGACTATAATGTCCAGGCCCGTTTTGATGGAGCAACACGCACTATTGGAGGAGGTTATGAATTTGCTGCCGGAGCGGCTTTAATGGCCTCTGGATGTGGTTTAATTCCAGGAATATTTTTGTGTGTCCATGCGGTTGATAACGGGGCAGCAGGTTGTAGTCAAGCTATCACAGGTCAAAAGTATGACCCTTTCACAGTTCAACTTCTTGAAAAATTTGGTATGTCAAATTGGGCAGCATCATTTACAAATGATGTTATGTGCGTGGCAGGGGCTTGTAAAGGGAGTGAACGATTATTATCTGGAACACAAATGGGACCCAGTTTATCTTCGACTATGAGTGCAGAAGCAAGTCTTGCCAATAAATTCGTTTTAAATCAAACTTCTTCAGAAAAGGTATTAAAGGTTAGAGATATGATTAATTCATGGCTGGGAGAAGGTGCTCAAGCCATGAAAAATAAGGCTGGTGATCTAGTTTTCCTATCTAAAGATGGAGCAAAAAAAGTAAGATTCGATATTAATCGACCCGCACCACATACAAACCCTCACGGACACGTTGAAGAGCTTATAAATGGAAACTGGAATAAGTCGGGACCAATTTATCCAACCGATGTTCCACATTATTAATATAGGAGTAATACTATGCGAATTTTAGATGAAGTTTCCGATATGTCTTTAGAAAACGTTATATTATATTTAACAATTTCTGAAGCCTCTGAATTGAGAGATAGTATCGATGAGCTCCTTAAGAAACCTTTAAATAATCACGGCCACGTCTCTAGTGAAAATTTTCAAAAAGAAATAACAGTTTGTATTTATGACCTAACCAACTTAGATGAATTTAATGAAAGATCTAAGGACTTGATTATAAATGATAAATAATTATGTTACCTATATTGAAATATCTAATAAGTCAAAGGGCACCAGCAGCAATGTCGATTAGCTGACATTCCTACTCAGATCTAATCTAACTGACCTGCCATGGCCAGGGAACTCTTCTGTGAGAAATGGAACTGCTAGACTATCAACAAGATCGATGCAATCGCATTAATGTTGTTGCCAATGCGCTGGCAGGTTATATTTATCCTGACGCTAGGCGAACTTAACATTACTGTGCTTAGTGATTTTGTTCCGCTCTTTGATCGGCAGAAACAAACCTTGCAAATGGATTTTTTTTAAATAAAACTTCTTCAGAAAAGGTGTTGAAAGTTAGAGATATTATTAATTTATGGCTGGGAGAAGGAACTAAACGTCGATTAGAAAAGTTTCGAAGAGCCCAAAGTACTCAAGTTACTTATAGAATGGCTAATCCTGAAGAAATTGCAGCGGAAGCTTGGAAGTTAACAAGTTCAAATGGTGGCACTTCAGCCCGTATTCGAAGAAAATAAGAGTTTAAAAAGGAAGAAAAATGAATAACAAGATAAAACCGAAAAAAGATTTCACATCTTTTGTTTACGATTTTAGTCAAGATTACTATAACAATCCTAAATCGTGGGAGAATAAAGACCTTGGAACGTTCCTTTCAGCCATAGCTGGTTGGGTTGAAGACATGGACGGATATTATATAAACCAAGGTCAAGCGGTACCTGAAGAGCCTAACTGGCAAATAATTGCTGATATGCTTGGCGCTGCAAAAATTTATGAATGAATTATATTCCTCTTCTCAGTTCGAAGTCTCTTTCGTTCCATTTTGCTTCAAACTCCTATCGGATGAAAATCCATTTCGAGACCACACGCCTTGATGGCATTTGCCAAAGTGAAAAACTTAGCATTCCCTTTTTCTGATAAACTCTTATAGAAGCTTTCGCGATTCACATCTATTTTAGAGGAGATTTCAGTCATTCCCCCATGCGCTTCAACTACATTACGTATGGCTAATTGGAATACGCCAATATCATTTGTTTCAAAACTTTCGTCTAAGCAGGCTTTTAAATAAGCTGAAGCGTATTCAGAATCTTTAAGTCTCTCTACTAATTGCTCTTTATAACTTTGTAGCTTTCTCATTTTTGGCCTCATTTGTTGAAGAAATGTACTCACGCCAATATTCTTTAGCTTTATCTATATCTTTCTGTTGGTTTTTTTTACTCCCACCGATAAGTAAAATCAAATTCGTTTCGGCTTTATAGCCAAAAATAACCAGCACCAAAATCCAGTTTCAAATCAAAAATACCATCCCCCACTGGCTCACAATCTCCAAAATTTCCGTTCTGTTCAATTCTTGTAAGTCTAGCACTAATTCTGGCTGAAGTACTTTTGTCTAGGCTTTTTATCCATTCAGTATAAGGTTCTTTTCTTTTGCTGGTTTGGTATACGTCAATCTTGTAGTGTGTCGTCATTGATACCTTTAATTCTACTGTAGTCTATGGGCTACTTATTGTAAAGGGGTAGCTTCTTAAGAAGATTCAAATTCTTGCGTTTTTCAACCTGTAACCCTAGCGCTTCATCGCATTCAAATTGACTGTTTAGGCGGCGCGAAAGCTCCCGCGGTTGAAGAATTAAAAGTGACCCAATATGTATATATGGACCACTTTTAATTCTTCAAGCATGGAGTGCAGGCTGGGATACTTGGCCTGTTATTCTTTGCCTGGCGTCTAATGAAGTTGGGGCTGATTTGCGGAATCACTCAGTGCTTTCTTTTAAGATGTGCCGGATGAATTTCCAGGATAGCCATGGATTTAGCTTTGGAAGCTGAGGCTTTTTGTGGAGAGGAGGTCTTAAACAGCATGTTGTGACAGCTACATCCAATACTATTACCTACAATGTGTGCAAGAATATGGGCAGCAATGTTTTCGCTCAATTGGGTTTCAACCTTTGTAGCCTAATTTTTATGTAAATAATTAATTTAATTTAATAAATAAATTAAAATGCCTTGATATCATCGTATTCTTCGGCTATTGTACTCAAAAAAATGAGATGCCTCCGTCTACAATAAATATATTTGGAAGATTTATCTCTAACTCAAAACGTTTACAGGATAAACAACTATGCCTATTCTTCAATCTTTTCACGGAATCAACCTTTCTAATCAAGAAAAATTGATAAGAAATGACTGGTTTCGGTCAATGTGTATATACCTTTTAGGTACTTTAGCCACCCTTTTAGGATATTATGTTGCTTTGGCTATTTATGTCGATTTAGATACTGCAAATTTGGTCCTCAAAATTAATTTGTTTAACTTATTATCAACTACATTTTCTACAACGATAATATACTATACAGCCTATGTGAAATTCGGGTTTAGATGGATACGGTTTTTCCTTGTAATGTCTCTTATAAGAATGACTATAGATGGAATTAAAGAACTTGTCGATTTATTTAATATAGCGGATTCAATAGTATTTTTAAGTTTGGGAATTCTATTCTTGATTTCGATATCTCTTTATGTCTATTTTTGGACCCATTGTAAAAGACTTTATAAAATGAATAAATTATTAAGCAAAAAGAGCCCATTATTACAAGCCGCACAGGTCTATGAGGATTCGCAAAATAATCAAGAAGAAAATCTTCAACCCATACAAAACATTGATTTAATGTCTAAAAGCAGTTAGATTAGCTCGTAAGATAATCTTCCAAAAATAAATTACTTATCGATAAAATCGTATATCGTCATTTTTTCAAACGTTTTGCAATTCTATCCTTTAAGGTTATTTTCGATCGTTGCGGAAAATTAGATCCTTTTTAATCAAGTTGCAACTACCAAGGCTGTTCATGAGTAAACATTTATTTAAGTATAGGTTATTTTCAGCAGTGATGAATTTTATCATGATGATTTTTGTTTCCTCCTTTCCAAATAATCTCGAAGGGGCTGAAATTTCAAGAAGGGATGTAGGCGACCCCAACTGCTCTATTAAGCCTTGTTCAAGTTGGGTTAAAAATATTCCAATTAAATATCCCGATGATTCAGAGTTTTTCAAAAATTTCCCCGACTCATATCTTTTGATAGATCACCAAATAGAAGCTGATCAAAAAGAGGTATTTTATCACGTAATTAGGCATCTCAGCTCTCCTGGAGGCGTACAGGAGAATTCAACAATCAATCTAGGATTTGACCCATTATATGAATCAATAGTCTTTCATAATCTTGTCGTAGTCAGAAATAATACCTATATCGATAAAGTCGATACAGCTCGAATGGAGGTTATCCATCAAGAAAAAAATATTTCTGATTCTATTTATGATGGAACGAAATCATGGATCTTTTTTTTAGAGGATGTGCAGCCTGGAGATATCATCGAGTATAGCTACTCAAGGATTGGAAGACTCCCTGTATTGGAAAAATACCTAACAACTATGCTTTCACTTCAAAGAGAGACACACATTTTCCAAGGTTTTTTTCGCTTAGTTGGCTGTGATGCGAGTAGATTTAACTTTCACAGGCACCTAACAGCTACCATGCCTAAGCAACAAGATTTAGGCGGTGGAAAAAAAGAATGGATTTGGGAAGTCTCTGATACACCCGCATATGAGGGAATATCTTCTTTACCAATTTGGTATATCGCCATGCCCTACATTCAAATTAGTAGTTTTAAGGATTGGGCGGAAGTTGCCAACTGGGGAACTAACCTTTTTCAGCTCCCTGAAAATTATTCAGAAGAGTTAACGCAACTGGCTAACGTATTAAAGTCCAAGAGCCCTTTGCTGGAAGAGCAGATTCTCCACGCGATACGTTTCGTACAAGATGAAATTCGCTATCTAGGATATGAGTTGGGCGACAATGCCTATAAGCCCTATGATCCACATATCGTTTTAAAACGTCGTTCCGGAGACTGCAAAGACAAAGTCATGTTTTTGATGTCACTCTTAGATTTAATGGGTGTTCGGTCTTGCCCTGTATTGGTAAATACTTCTCTCCAAGAACATATTTCAGATTGGCTTCCAACCCCGACTATATTAAATCATGCTATTTTGCAAATACAGATCGAAAATAATCGATTTTGGGTAGATCCCACTAAAACTTATTCCGGAGGATCTCTTCGAAACATGGTTTGTGGCCCATTCGGAAATGGTTTGTTGTTGAGTAAAGAAACAATTAATCTGACAGAAATACCTTTTGATGCAAAGGGCTCATTAAGAAAAGCGACAACTACTGTAGATCTCAGCCAAACCGATGCTTATAAAGTGATCTCTGAAACACTTTATACAGGGTTCTGGGCAGACACTTTTAGAAGTCGTTATTACAGTGGAAATGGACTTAAGGTCATAGAGAAAAGATTCAAAGATTTTTTTTCAAAGTTATATGGTGCTTTAACTACTTCTACTCCATTTGACATCAAGGATGATTTAGAAAAGAATGAAATTATCATTAGGGTAGCTTATAATGTTAAAGACCCTTGGAAAGTTGACGATGTTAGTAAAACTCTTGCAGTCGATTATTACGCAAGTGAAATTGGAGACCTTCTGTCGCTTTCAGTAGATTCTATGCGAAAAGCTCCGTGTGAATTGCCATGCCCAGGATATGCAATAGACGAATTTTTTATGATTTTCCCTAAAACAAAATCTCTATGGGATTTTACTCCTTATCGTTTTGAACTTGATAATGATGAACTCAGATTTTTAACTGAATGGAAGCAAAAAGATAGTCATTGCCTGCATTGTTATTATGAATTGATGGCTAAAAAGGATCATGTCCCCTCTGAAAAGATAGAGGAGTGGTATCGAGATTCTCAACAGATTTCTAGCTTGATATCTAGAACTCTTTTTCACCCAGATGAGAAAGGGAATATGGCATTGTCCATTGATTCATCAACCCCTATGTTTGTATCTAGGTTAATTTATGTAATACTATGTATTTTTAGCCTCTTAATTTGGATATACTATATGAGAAAATAAACAAGAAATAAATTTTCATTACATAAACGAGTACCTCGTATTATGCAAATATACAGCCTTATTTTAAAATATTCTAAATATCCCAATCCATATCCTGTCCTGTAAAGGACGACATCTTATGCCTTTTAGTCTTTAGCTTAACACGCCTCGACAAGTCACGACAAGTCAAGGGCAAACAAAGCGAAGACAAGTCCTTACAGTTGGACACATCTTTTTCTTGACTTTGAAATTCAAATATAAATCTCTAAATGTTAAAAACTTAACAACTTAACTTTTTAACATTAGGAGTTATAGAGGGTTAGTTAGAGTAAGCGATATAGTAATTGAATATAATTCCTACAAATTACCAGATGGAGTTATTAATATCGGAAGAATTACATTACCAAAATAGCAGCGTCTCACGTCTACTTTCTCAGAAAGAGCAGGAATTAATTAGTGGTATGGTCAATAAAACATCATATGGAAATTCTGTTAAAAAAAACTTACCACATATAGAGTCATAGATATGAAAGATGGGGGGATGGGAAGCTTGAAATTCATTTCAAATTCTAAAAACGAATGCAAGTTCAGTGAGTGCATTGCAGAAGGTGAATTTTTCGACAAAGACAATGTTCCTGTTAGTGTAACTATAAACGTTGATCAAAATGGAGAATTGTATGAGCTTGACATGTGGAAAGTTGATTTTTTTCCATTGATGCAATTCACCTATATAAATGATGTCAAAGTTTTACATGAAGAGAATGGTTAAAAACACTATATTAGCAAATTGATTAAAAATCCATTTTTTCACAAAATGTATAATAGTATGGGTATTATTTTGCAAATTTTAAGAAGGACTTAGGTTCTTTTTAACACTTTGGTACCCAATTGGGGACCTTACAGTAGGCTTCATTAACAAAAAACCCTTTTCACATGAAGTAGAATTGCAATAAAGAATAAAAAGCCCCTTTCCCAAAAGGAAGAGGAGCGTTAAATATAAAAGACATTAGACTTTTTTAGCACAATCTAAAAGAGCTTTTTCAGTAGACATAGATATTTGAGCCCAAATCATAGAAGGTAATCCCAGTTTTCCAAGATTTGGAAGAGGTTTTCCTGTAAACCCATCTTCACCTGTTATTAGGTCATTAACTAAAAGCTTGGTTCCCAATTTGACTCCCATTTCAACTTTTTCAGTATCAGCGAATCTTTCTGCTGCAAGCTCTACGATTGCTTTAGTTATTCCTTTCTCTTGGAAATAAACAGTATTTAACAAAGGGTGTTTGCTAAGATATTGCGTCATAGTGGCTACATCGGGAAAATTTAAAGGTGAACTCATATATTTGCTCCTTTTGAGGTTAAGTTGCAATTGCAACAAGATAATTTTATCATA
Source organism: Parachlamydiaceae bacterium (assembly GCA_013813265.1). GTDB lineage: Bacteria > Chlamydiota > Chlamydiia > Chlamydiales > Parachlamydiaceae > JACCRY01. The sequence continues at coordinate 37,379 of JACCRY010000125.1, read as the reverse complement.
TTCGACATTAAAAAATCAATAACAATTATGAGTCATAAGAATTAGCTCAATCCATATGCATGACGTTTAATTGTTTATTTTAATTATAGACCATTAAGTTTTCTCGTTACTGATATGGGGTTGTATTCTAGCCATCCTTAAAAGGGTTCTAAAGCTGATTGCTCTTGCTACTATATCGTCTTTGAAGAAAACGTAGTCAAGGCAGCCTTTGCAATGGGAACTATATCAAGATCGCTGACACGCGCTTCTCAGAGGCTGTGAAAAAATAGGAAAAACTGCGGTAGAATAAAAAATTGGCGGTTCCACCACTTATTGTGAGTGTTGCGAATAAGTTATTCTCGCCAATTTTCCGATTTTTTCACAACCTCTCAGTGTCGCGCCCTCGACAAGTCAAGGCAAACAAAGCGAAGACAAGTCTTCGTACTCCAAAGTTTCAGCATTTATAAGTTAAGATTTAGACTAATTGAATCATTTTTAGACAATTTCAAAAATTTCTTTCCCAGAGTAAGACAGAGAGCAGCAAAAATGATTATTATATTTATTCGAGGAAGAATTGGTCAAATCCTGCAGGAAAAGACCAATTCTTAAAGATAGATTAAATTATTTCCTTCTGTCTTCAGGATAATCTCTATTGCAGCAGTTGCAGTTAGGGCAAGCCATAAAGTAACTTGCCAACAGAGCTAGTCCAGAAAGGCCCACAAGACCATAAACCACTCGTGTAGCTGCTGTTCCAACACCTAAAAGATGTTCTACAAGATTATAGTCTGCAAGGCCTACTAATCCCCAGTTGAGGGCTCCAATGATTGCAATAGCGCCGACAATTTTGCAAAACCAACATGCTTTTTTTAACATAATGACCTCCTAGATTTTAAAACGACGCAATGGGCGGCAATAGACTGAAGTGGGCCCCCCTAAATTCATTGTATCTATTATAATTATTATTTTACAATTATTATTGATATTTAATGGCCGTAATTAAACTGTGTTGAAAGTTATGTTGCTACATGATATAATATTTTATAATTAATCTATTGGAGTCTTATGAATAATATCAGCAGTAAAAAAAATGATTTCTCAGCATTTGAGACTGTAACGCAGGTAACCAAAAACTACGTTGCCCAAAAGGTCAATCGTCGAAATGAAATACTTAGAAGCCTTGACGAAGTGCGGGGCGAAATTCATAAATCATCCCTCTTGCCTCTTTTCGAAAAAGGAATTTTTGAAAATACTAATATTGAACAGGTCCTCCAAAAAAGATCAACTCCCGGTAAACCATCATTTACTTTCGCCGAGGTACACTGTGGGCGTACTGCGATAGCTACATCCTACCAAGAGAGTTTCACACAAGGCTATCCGGTTCAAAGCTCATCCATTAATCTGGTAAGCAGTGTATTCAACTGGATCGAGAATAATGTTAGTGCTTGTCTTACGGAGCAAGAAACTCTTAATTTACTATCGCCGTTTGTTCAGCAGCTCAAGGAGACCATCGATCAGTTTGAGAAGCTAAAGGACTTAGAAGGCGATGAGTTGCGAGAACAGATCGCAAAATTTGGTGCAGATACTGCTAACCTATTAGATTCTCTTGAGCCTGATGAAAATCATACACTTCCTGTAGGACCTCCTGGATGCGGCATGTTTTTGCGAATGGTTCGCTGTGAAGGGAATGAAAAGAAGTTCAATCTATTTTTGTATAATGGAGCTACAGATGCTAACCAACAGAAAGGGGTTACTCCTTCAACTTTACCCCTGTACGTGTTTGAGGCAGTTCCTGCTTCCGAAATCTATTATACTCGTCACAACGGTGAACTTTCGAGCCCCTTCCTGACCGAGCTCACAGCCATCACCGTGCGAAAGGTCGCCGGAGCGACGGCTCAGCGCGTCCTTACTTTTTTTGAACCGATTTGTGCCTATCAAGTTCTAGCAGACAAGCATATGGTGAATTTTATTCGGTGCATGCGAACTAATTTTAGTAGCCATAAGTCTCTAAACGCCCTTTTATTACATCTTTGTGGTGGTGACAGACGAGCATATAAACGCATGAATATGGATATTCGTTTGCTCACTCTTGCCGTGGAATATAAGCGCCATGGGAATGAATTAAATAAACCTTTTTTTTCACCTGTACGGGCACAGCTGCGCATAGCAGCCAATAATCTGCTTAAAAGTGTTTACAAATACGCGCAGCAAAACCAAGAAGGCCAGCCAATTTTAACAGAACAAGAGGCTAGAATGCTTCTAGGTACTGCTTTAGGCATACTTGAAGGTGTCAACAAAGCTGAAGAGACTGCCCGCACAAGCCAAAAAGCCCATTCAGAAGCAAAAGTTTTTGAAAATGATGTAAAAACAACTCATGCAAATGCAAGCAAAGCAGCGAGAGAATTTTTTCATCCCAAGATAGATAACAGGGAGAGTTCAAATGATTCCAAGTTTAAGTCCTTTCCTATAGCCGCTTTCGATCAGCCTGAAGAGCTAGTAAATAGCCTTGAAGGGCTAAAGTCCTTTTTAACTATTTTTAAATTAGAGCTTAGAATACTTGGAGCAGGACAACAAGTTTCTGTGAATAAACTGAGTCTGGAAACAGATGGACTTTCAGCAGTGGAACAGTTCATCGCCCAACTACCTTCCCCCATAGATCCATATTGGGACAAAGTTCCGAAACATCTCATAATGAAATGCCTAGCTCTACTTGCAGAGATTAATCTTAACTATAGTCGTGCAATTACGCATAGCCAAACGAAGCGTCCAAGTACTTCAGTTCAACAACTGACACTCTTTAATCTATATGCCAATATCCACAGAATGGCAATCCGATGGGAATCAGAGAATGAAGCTCCGGTCTTAAGTTATTTTAGTCTGGATATTTCGCGGTTCCAGGAAGCGATGGAGTTGGATCCGATGCATACGATTGATAGCTTTAATCTTTTGGAACGTCGTCGTGAGCTTGAAAGCTATTTTTCCGGGTTTCGATGTGTAACCGTTACACATTGCGATCTATTTAAATGGAGCGATTTCAGTCTTGATCCTACAAAAGCTGAAAAAGAACTTTATGAGATGCTTTTGAAGGATCCTGAAATCCAAGAAATGATGCAAAAAGGTGACTATGCACAATGTATCGATGAATGGGCAGGGGAGAATGCAAGTGAAAAAGGAATTGAAGAAGTTAAGCGCAGATTATTAAATCTAGATATGGGAAGTGTCGACCTTACAGGTTATCGACCAAGTTATGGTTCTTTTTCTCAATATGCACAAACCGATTACAAATCAGAACTATTTTCTGTGACTTTTAAAGTTAAGAAAGATGGATTCCCCTCATATCCCACGTATAAGTTAAATTCGATTCTTCACAAAAAATTTCCTCACATTGCTTTGCTGAAGCAGTGTTCAATAGCTTCAGCTGTGCTTTTTGATGTCAATACGGTCGATGCAGTAACATCGGGTGGTGTGCCGACAGACATAAATGGTAACGCTTTTGAGCAATACCGATTTAAAGATTTAAAAACGCTCAGTGATTATCCCGGTTTAGCATCAAAATTGATGTTGGAACGTGTGAATATTGCAAAGATCGACGATAAACATGAGTTTGAACTTCAGTTCTACGGAAGAAAATTAGTTAATGAAGATTTCAAGAAAAAAATTCAGCCTTCTGATAGACACTTCACAAGTGTAGGATTGACGGAGATAGCCAGAAAGGCTGTTCAAAATAGCATTGAAACAGGAATGTACGAGGTGAAAACGCCTTCGCCTGAAAAAAGGCAGAACGAGATCCTCAGCAAAATTGGGTCTTTAGATTCTAAGGACTCTAACCTGTTACTTGGTTTACAACTCGCCGAACAGGTGGCTTCAAGTGAATCTAGAAGTCATAACCTTCTTCAATGGATGCGACTACACCCTGAAAAACTTGAAGATCCCGAAACACGTGCTCGATTAATGATTTTACTTTTTCGGCCAGAATATGTAGGAAATTCCGAAGAAAGAACTTTATCTGTTTCAATTCTTGATCTGCTCAAAAATGATCCAGACCACTTGCTTGTTCAGGTAAGAAATCTTGTTGCAGAGGGAGTAACCCGCTTCTATCATGCTCAGCCTTTCAAGCGTCCAAAAGTCGAGCCTTTGACTTTCTTGCTTGAAATCGCTCAAATTATGAGTCGGAACTACCTCGAAATACATGGAAAAAAAATCAATCCACCCATTTACGAGGCAGGCCTATTCGAGCTTTTGTCAAACCTCAAAGAAGGTGCCTCTGCGTTTTCGCCTGAAGAGCTCATCACTTTGAAAATTTGCCAATTTACGCACCATTTTCCTCAAGCATTTCCGGAACAAGCTTCTGAAAAAGAATTGCTTGATGCGATGTTAGCTAATATTCGTTTAGCAGAGGCTGGTATAGGGGTCGTGACGCATCTCGGGTCAAGACAACTTTCCCAAGTTCAAAAGGGGTGTACTCAACTTATCGGAGAATTTTTGCGAAGGAGTAGCCTGCAAAAAGAATTTAGTGGTAAGTTTGCTCTGCGATTGAATGAAGAGTTAAAACTTCCCGTGACACTCGAACTAAATAAAATGGATGCAAACTCTTCTCCCATTTATTCAGGAAAAGACTCGCAAGGAATGCTTTGGGCCGTCAATCTTAAGACTGGAGTTATCCTCTGTAATGGGCGTAAAGTTGGATTGAGCGACAAAGCACCTAAGCAGACTAAGCTTTGGAACCACTTATTTCAAAATCGTACGCATCAATATCATATGGCAAATGATATTCTTAATTTTGAAGATCCCGTGTACGGAACCATGCGACATCTTAACGGTGAGCACATACAACGATTATATAATGGTGTCTGGTACACTGCTGTGGCGCCAGATTCTGCAAGCCTAAATCCTATTGTTCCTAGACCTTTACGCTCGGGAAACAGTCATTGGATTTCGACTGGGGGCAGTAAAGTTCCTTCTGTGCTTGTTTGTGATCTTCAAAGTGGGCAAACTATATATACACAAAATTGGAATGGAAGCCTTCTGACCGATAGTCAAACTACAGTTATACGGAAATCTGTACAAAGTCACTTTGATCGCTTAGCAGGGGCGGAATGGCATCTGGGGATGACAAATAATCAAAACGGAGAAAGTGCTTCTAAAGTCTTTTTTCCTCAGGTATTCAGTCCTGACGGCGACCCGGTTAACTTCCAATTACGCGATGGCCGTTGGATATATAACGCAGATCCCTCTTATGCATTAGCAGATCCTCAAATGGACCGAATGTTCCCTCATCATAATCAGTATTTATTGCTAGAAAAAGTCAACCGCTTAGGCTATCCAACCGGAGAACAGCGTCTTTTGATGGTTCAACCTCCACTCTCTAACCCTGATGCAAGGATTGTTTCAGAAGCTTATGATTCAGGGATTTATATTCGTCTTCCAGATGCGGATCCATGGCAGCGTTCAAAAGAATATTTGCGAGTTCGCTCTTACCAAGTTGTAGATGGTGAATTGCGCAGTGATACAGTAGACGGCACTCTTTATCTAGTTTGGCAGCATTTGGCAGGCAAAGATTACATGCGGGCCATGGAATTGCTTCGAACGCTCGGAACCGGTGACACTCTGACAAGGGAAGGGAGTGAATTAATCAATGCAATCTTTAAATGTGAAGAAAATGTCCATGATTACTCCCCAGAAGCATGTGCGGTCCGGCTTAAAGCTCTTTGGCTTGCTAGAACTTTAGATCCGGATTTTAAAGAACCCACAATAGAAATTGGCAATAGGAAGAGATCTGTAAAAGATATCTTTACGGGCTATCTTCAAGGGCTAGAACGGATGCCTGCAGAGGTGATTTTAAGTGGTAAAGAGCTAGCCGACCTTCATGATCAGTTCAAAATTGGTCCAGTACCCACAGGAAGCACCGCTTTCGAATCTACATTTAATCTACAGCGCAATAAAGCGGAGACGTGGAAAAATACAAGAAAAGGAATTCCTGAATTGCCACTTGTATTACCTCATCCATCAGCAAATTATGGGTCTAACCTATACAGTGTTAAATCTACAATTGAAAGTCTATTCTTTGATTCTAGAAAAATAGCTTCCTCTGTACCTGTTTTTGGAGAAAAAGAGATTACAGTTCATCAGTTTTATACCCTTTATGAGCAACTTAGTCATCCTGCATTTTCTAAAGAGGAACGTGATGAAATTGCTTACAGGCTTTATCATTCTGCAGCAATCGAGGTCGGGGGATTTTCTGATGATAGACAATTCGGTCCAACAATAGGACGGCTTAATATCCTCCATTGCCTTTACACTGACGAAAATTACATTGATGCTCCTCCATTTCCCATAAATAGAAATGACCATGAGCAATGGTTGAGTTGGATAAATGCCTTTAAAATTCATTTAAAATTAGATAAAAATGCAAATCGTAGTTCCACTCCCCCAATAGCACAGGCTTCTTTTGTAGAGAAGACTAAATCTAAAAGCATCAAATTGGACGAAGCTAGTCAGATTGATTTTATTCCAAAAAAGAAGAATTTGGAATTAATAGAACTACCTCAAAGATTACCTGAAATCAAAATTGATCTAGTTCTCATTAAATTGGTCGAAAAGCACTTTGCAGTGGAAAAAGCGGAGCAATTACAGAATCCTCTACCCCCTTTACAGCGTTTAGATAAGCTGAGTGATATGGAATTGGAGCACGGTAATGCCATCGAACAGGAGTTTCAGCACTATAATGATGATGTACAGAAAGCTCGTGAGCAAGTCACGAGACTGCCTGTTTTTAAGTTGAAAGTTGGTCAAAAAGAGCTAATTGAAGATATGGGTGCATTTCTAGATCCAGTAACAGGTCTGGAACCCACTCTGCTTAAAAAGGAGAATGAGATCATTACCCTTCTCATGACCCCCCGTGCGATTAGGACTAGCGGTGATCTTGTTGCCTACGCGCGGCAAGAGTCTCCGATGCTCAGGACACCGCGTATGATAGATATCGTTCGGGCTTGTCTTAAAGGGACTCATGAAGCTTATAAAGAATTAAACCCCTACCTTTCTCAACAAGCGATTAATGAGATCCATCAGCAGACGCTAGAATTCATGCTTAACACTTCAACGCTACAACAGGTTAAAAAAACGCATGATTTTTTAAAAAAATGGATGTCAACCAATCAAAAGGCCAAAGAATCTAAAATTGATAACGAGAGACAGTCGCTAAATGCTGAAGCTGAAGCCTATTGGCAGCAAGTCATTGAAACCCTTACAGCAGAGCGCGCATATAAATGTGACACCTGGGTACAGATCCAGGAAAACGTTTACAATCTATATTTTGAATATAAGACAGAATTGAGAATTCGACAGATACAAATAGATTTACTACGTACCATTATGCAAGGACAGGAATCCGGGCTTGAAGATCTAAGCAACATCATCTTTCAACTTATTATGGGAGGGGGAAAGACCAGCGTTATCCTTTCTATACTTCTTGATCTAATTTCTGAACAACCGAATCGGCTAGCAACATTAGTCCTGCATCCATCGCAATTTGATGCTGTGCTGGGGAATGTACAAAAGTTTCAAAAAGATCGATTTAATAAGGAACTTGTTGCTCTAGATTACACGCGTCAACAGCTGAACAGCCTAACGACAGTCAAACGTCTTTATGAAAAAATTATAACTGCTCAAAACGATCGAAACGGCATTGCAATCAAGAGTACTCTACCCCAGGTATTGTTGCTTGAACTGCGTAAAATTGCTGCAGATCTGCGCGATAAAAACATCACTCATAAAGATCTACCAACAGAAATTGAACGTCTTCAAGTCATTGGAAAAATTCTATTACTTTTCATGGATGAAGCTGTCTTCCTGACAGATGAAGTAGACATGGTCCTCAGTATTATCCAGGTGTTAAATTTTCCAAAAGGTGAAAAACAGCATCTTCCTCCGGATCGCATCGCTTTAACAAGTGAGCTCTTCCAAGCGATTTTTGATTTAAATCTCATGAAGTTTGGGCCTGATGCACCTCAAATCAAACTTGAAGAATATTTTTCACGTTTCATTGTACCCCTAAGTGAAGCTTCGTTTGAAAAGCGAAAAGTTCCACAGGAACATAAAGGGGCTTACTTGCGTTATGTCACTGGGAAGATCCAAGGTAAACTGGAGAAATATGTTTTTAAAGATGGAAAAAATACAAAGATCGACCATTTAAGCAAAATTAAACAAGCAGATGTTCAATTTCTTCGCTACTTGTGGGGAAGCGAAATTAATCCAATAGAAGCTGGCTTACAAGCCCTTTCAAAGTTTATGATCTGCACGGTCTTACCGCAAATTCTCACTTTAGAACCTGACCGTCACATTGGATATCATAGCAGTGGAAATGGGAAGGTGATTCCTTATCAAGGGCGTAAAAACCCAGCCACAACGGAACTAGCGAATCCTGACGAAGCTGTTGCTGCAGGTGCGCTCTGTGCTCTTACAATAGGGATTCCGACTAAGGCGATCACAGAACTGGCAATCTCAATGGCGGGATCTGCAGAGACACATGCGCTTCAATACGGTGATTTTGATAAAACCCCAGAAGCAATTGCATTCTTTGAGATGACTGGGATTTCTTTGGGACTGGCGCGTCAGGGAAAGGATATCGATAAAATTGAGACACATTTACGCGACAATAAAGGTCATGCACTTGAATTTCAGGCTAGCCTTGATCTGATCCATGTCACTTACTATAACGATTTTCTTATATCTGAAGCCTATGATATCCCGGACCTTGCCAAAGCAAATATCACTTGCACAGGCACTCCACAGACTAAAGAGACTTTTGAGAGAATCCGAAATGCACTTTTAGAATCTGGTACAGAAGGAAAAATTCTAGAAGAGCTACGTAGGCAGGGAAAGGGGCGTAAGTCAGAAGTCCTCCCTACATTGGGTGAAGCGACAGCTAATTTTCTAGATCTTATCAAAAAGCAAGATGACGATCATACGCGTACTGGTAAAAATGGCGCATTGATCGATGCTGGAGGTATTCTTAAAGGTGTGACTGGTGAACAATTTGCTCGATCTTACCTAAATCGATTTAAAGACATTGCCGAACGCAGGTCCGTTGTTTTTTTCCATCGCTATCTTGATGAATTAGGTGAACAAAAAGGCAGTTTTGCAGTCATGCGTCGAGATCCTACTACAGGAGAGGTGGATAGAAAGCCCGTGCTCATTAAAGATACCACGCGTGAATCTCTTGAAAATGTAAATGTCGATGCAGAAAGCATGTACGTATTCTTTGAAGAATCTAAAACAACCGGTGTGGACTTCAAATTGAGCGCTACTTGTCGAGCATTTCTTACCTTTAACCCACTAAATACAACTTTCCGCAAAACGTCTCAAGGTGGTTTACGTATGCGTGGGCTATGGTCCGGTCAAACGATAGATCACGTCATTCCAGAATGCCATCTTGCATACTATAACAATGAAATACCTACGACTGATCAGGTGCTTTCTACGTCACTAAAAAATCAGGCTATTGAAAAATCGAAACAAATCACCCGTTCTTATAGCGATCGAGTTCGACATGTTCCTAAGTCAAAAGCACAGACTCAACTTATTCGGATTGCCGCAGAAGCAAAACCTGAGAACTTTAAAGAACTTCAGGGGTTTGTTGGTCGAGATACGGGCTATGGTGAATACCTTGATACAAAATTCAGTAATCATCTGCTTGAACAGTTTGGCCGTCTGACGACAAAGGTCAATACGATTGAGCATTTGGGAGAAGTCGCTAAATTGGAAGCAGACAAATTTCCTTCAGTTGATATGAATCTCAAAAATGATGTTCTTGATGCGCATGAGAAATTATTGCAACAGGCCCAAATGATTGCTAAGAGCGGGTACCTTGCCGACAATATGGAAGCACCAAGTCACCTTCCAGGTTTTGGAACTCAGGTTGAAGTTGCCGCTGAAGCTCAGCAACAACAAGAGCAGCAGCAAGAGCAAGAAACTCAGGTGGAAGTAGCTGTGGAAAACCAACTAAATTTCTACAAGCAAAAGCAAAATCATACTGAAGTTGAAGAAAAATCATGGAAAAATCTTGATAGGCTAGAGGGTGAGCTGCCAGGTAAGAATCAAGGTGTTGGATTTATAAGCGTCTATGAGCATTTAGAAAATAATAAGTCACGCTATTGGAATGGCGTTTGCTATTCAGAAAACTTTAAACAAAATCCTGATGAGCTTCCTCTTTATTTGTCAGAAAATTTTGTCGGATCTGTAAAAATTGGTGAAACTCAGGGTTCCCTTCCAATCTTTAGCCCCTCACATAAAAAAATAAGCCACTTGCTTGTAACTAAGGGATCGGACGGCAAGGTGCGCACCCTAGCACTTAGCAACCATGACTTCATAATCCTTCGTAATAAAATCTCATCATGGCAAAAGGCTGGGTTAAATAAACCCTATTGGATTGTGAATTTGAATGGAGAGCTAGCTGCAGGTTCCGGGAATCTCATTAGCGAAATGAGTTATCAGTTCGGTGATGGTATTCAAGATGACTTAGCATATAAAAATGCACTCTGGCATGCCAATTTTTTTAATGGTAATCTTCTATATCTTGAAAGAAATCCTGAGCAAACGCTCTACATTATGCTTCAGGATGGCGAACGGGGCGCAAAACTACGACGTAGTTTCCTTGAGCTTCGCATAGGTGAGAATACCACACTTCGACGACAGCTTAATGCTAGTGATTGCCTTAATCCCTTCAACGAAAAACTACGTGCTCGAGCTTCCATAAAGGGGACTTCACAGTCTACGAGGCAATCAAAAGTCTCAGGGTTGCGAAATATTCAACCCCCGAAAATTTCTGAAGTAAAAAAATATAAATTCACAGCTCCAATACTTAGTGTAAAACCTGTTATCAACACTTTGGAAGAACTGGAGAGATGGTTCGTTAAAAATGATCAGACAAAACTTAACTCAATGCAAGAAGATTATCTTGAGATAATTTCTCAAAAGAGTGATCAGGTAAAATCAAATGCCAAGCCAATTATTGAAATAAAAGCTGAAGAAAAACTTGAGATAAAGCAAGAAACAAAGCTTGAATTAGAAGTAAAGCTTGAGGTGAAGCTAGAGGAAATAATTGAAGTAAAAGTCGATATAGAGCCAGAAGTAAAAATTGAAGACAACCTTTTAGAGATACCTTACACAAGAAATGAAGTTATACTTGAAGAAAAGCAAGAAACAAAGCTTGAGGTGAAGCTAGAGGAAATAATTGATGTAAAAGTCGACGTAGAGACAGAAGTAAAACTTGAAGAGAAGCTTTTAGAGCTACCTGAAACAAGAATTGAAGTTACACTTGAAGAAAGGCAAGAAACAAAGCTTGAGGTGAAGCTAAAGGAACTAATTGAAGTAAAAGTCGATATAGAGCCAGAAGAAAAACTTGAAGAAAACATTTTAGAGTTATCTCAAACAAGAACTGAAGTTTCACTTGAAGAAAAGCAAGAAACAAAGCTAGAGATCAAGTCTGAGGAAAAACCTTTTGAATTAATCACGCCAAAGCCTGAGAAAAAAATTATCGTAAACACTGAAGAGGATTCTGATAGATTGTCAGCTATTGAAGATGAATTTAGTGTAAGTAGCGACGAAGAAATTTTTCAAGTAACATCAGAAAATGAATCTATCGAAAACGTTGCGATAAAATTAGCGAAAAAAGAAAGTACTTCGACAAATTCAACTATTAATAACAAGATTACAGTCTTACCCAAGGGTGACCCTAGCCCAATTAAGCCTAGTATCAGTACTGCTCGGAAGGCGGGAAGGGTTGTTGTAAGTATTTTACTTAGTATTGGTCTCAGCCAGATTTTCGGAATAGTAAAAGGTTTATTTGACCTTGTTCATCGAAAAATAGTTCAGAACAGTATTGATTCAGTCGATGCTCAAATTTCGGAACATGGCCCTCTGCTCGATCTAACAAATGAAAGAGAGAGGCTTAAAGCTCAAGAGGGAGTTCTAGATGTAGCCCTTAAAGCAGATCTAGCAGCATTAATCCCTTTGATGGGAATTTACTATTATTGGGAAATTCTTGATTCTGGAGTGGAAGAAGTTAATTCTTAGTTTATGTAGCAATTTAGTATCCCGGGGATTCATTTTAAAAACGAAAAAATTTGATTTAATTTGATTCGTGTGATAAAAATTAATTAAAAATAATCTAAAAGGCCTCATCCATGAAAATAATTGTAGATGACGTACATTTCAACATTACATCACAAGATTTAGAAACTGCACAAGAAGAATTTACCTTTTGGAGGGGCCGAAGAATCAATGTAATTTGCAAGACAGACCAAAAGTCTTACCCCTTTAGGTTTAACGATCTCGCTCGAGGTATTCTTGCAGATAATGCAATCTTCGAAGAGGATGATGACAAACAGCAAATCTATAAAGCTCTAAATAACTTAAAAGACCAAGGTTATCCCTACAAGGGATCACTGGAAATTCGTATTATGCTCTGGTTCAAACAGTTCCTTGGGAATTTTTCTAGACAGACTCTGCTTGATCAATTAGCAAGCAAATTTTGTGAAGAAAATGAGGAAAGCTTTTCAGAAGAGTCTAGCTCTCAAGAGCTTATTTCTCCGCTCTACAGCTCAGCCTATAAAGACCTAATCAAAAAGAGTAAATTTCAAGAAGAACCTGATGAACCAAGCTCTTCGGAAAATCCAGACACTCAAACGATTATTTTTCCAATCTGTGACCCAATATTTAAAGACCTACTCCCTACATTGTTTAAGTATACTGGTAGGGTGTCCAGTTTTCCGCTTATGTCGACATGTAAACTTTTTCACGATATCATTACAAATGACAATTATCTCAAAAACTACCTCAGAGACTTTCTGTTATTAAAACAGAGTTTTAAATTAAGTAAGCTGAAACCATCCCCTGAACGCATTCGAAACGAAATTTTTCTCCTTCTTGGGGAATTCAATATAAAGGAAGTTGTTAAAAGGGGAAAGCCTCTTAAGAAAAGTACCTTATTGCTTACTCTAGATCCTGAGAAAAGTCCCTATTTGGCTCCTCTAGATCATAAAGAAAGAAAAATCATTTCAGCAGGTCTTAAAAAGTTTAATAAAAATGTGTCATTTCAGCATAAAGAATGCCAACTAAATTACGCAATTAAGCTCGCAAAAATCAATCCAGAAGGCGCGCTCAGAATAGTGACATCTTTGCTGACTCCAGAGATGGAATTTCAACTCCAAGTAAAAGCTTTTTGCGCTGTGGCAGCCATCCATAAAAATTCGACGCTTTGCGATAAAAAGAAAGTAATTGAAATGGGAACCCAGATCTATAATATCAGGCAAGGGACCACTGGAGTTGGTGAACATTTATTAGCCTTCTTTGAAGCCTCTTTAGATCTCGATAATGATCTTGCGATTAAAATTTTATCAGAAATTAGAGACTCCTTCCGACCCCGAAATATTGAAACTATAGTAAGAATGCTGAAAAAGCTCTCTCCATTTGAAGCAGAAATACAGAAAGAGGTTGTTCTCTTATTAAACAAAACTCTTGATGCTGTGGGACCTGGGTATTGGGGACGTACATCTAACCTAAGTGCTATTGCCAGGGCTTTTGCCCTATTTGATCAAAAGCGAGCGCTTGGAGTGGTAGAACAAGCCCTTGATTTTAAAGATTCAGATTTTTTTGATTGTTATCTAAACGACGTTGATGGGTTCGGAGATTTTGCAATCACTTTCCATTTTCCATTAATCAAAATTTTAGCCGCAATTGATAAAGAATCTGCACTTTCTGCCCTTCTGAGATATTTTGATCTAACACGTATTGTAGACGAACGGATGGGCTTTAGGGATTCTTCCGGTTTTAGGGGTTATTATGGGATATTTTTTATGGGTACTCTTGATATTTTTGTTGCTTTAGATCAACCGAAAGCATGTGAAACAGTGAAGTTGAGTGTTGAATGGGCAAAAGAGAGCAGGCAGAGTGATTACGACTTATTAAAACTAAGTAAAGCCCTCTCAAAAAGTTTTCTAGAAGAATCTCTGGAAATTGCTGATTTGATAGAGGAGCCAACCCCCAAATGCGAAGCGCTTTGCTTTCTTGTTAGCCAAGGATTAGATCAACAGATAGCATTCAAAACTGTTAAGCTGGGTGTTGAATGGGCAAAAAATAACAAGCTCTGTGATCGGGATTTATTAAAACTAAATGAGACCCTCTCAAAATTTTTTCCGGAGGAAGCTTTAGAAATTGCTGAATTGATAGAGGATCCAGCCTACAAATGCAACGCGCTCTACTTCATTGCCAGAAGTAGAGAATGAATTTATAGCAGTTTTGCTGATGTCTGTTGTGTCCAAGACCACTTGGAGAGTTAGATTATATTGTGATCTTGAACACTTGCCTCGCTTCCCAGAATTCGAACTTTGACACCATCAGGATGAGGATCTAACTGAAATACACGGTCAGCCTGATCGAAAAAAAGGCTTGGGTCGTGATGGCTGATCATCAAAATTTGAAAATTTAAGGCTTTAGCGGCTTCTTTAATAATTTTCATAAAACGTGGTATCAGCTCAGGTTGTATCCAGCAGTCTTGTTCATCCAAGACTAGGAAACGTCTATGCTTCTCTTCGCTTAAACAGGTTAAGGCGAAAAGACGCAAGCCAACTGAGAGAATATTGGCTACAGAACCTCCGCATCCTTTGAGGATATGTTCTTCATGGCCATCTCGTTCAATACTGAATTCAAATCCGACCGACTTATGATGCATGACAGACTTAACTTTTAGTCGAATACTTTGTTCAAGGACTTCTTGAAGAGCAATGCTTAGTTTATCCTCAAGTAAGGTTGTAATTTCCTTGAATAACTGGCTGTCCAGCTGATCTAAAGCCTGGAGAACTTTTGGTTCTAAACCAAGAAACTCATCTAGTTCTGCAAGAAGAGTTTGCTGTTTGCTCACTTCGGTCAAAGCCTGCTTTCTACGCTCTAGTAAGGCGCTGTAACGTCCAAAAGCCTCCGTTGGATCCTGAAGAGCTTCCATTATGCTTTATCCTCAGCAGCTATTTCCTCTTCGTCTATCTTTTTAAGTTTAGTTTCGATTTCATCAAGATGCTTTTGATAGTCAGTGAGTTTTTTCTCGTTACTTTTGCGCATTTCTTGCAATTTCTCATCAAGCTCATGGATGTCGTCAGTGCCCCACATTGTCCTTGCATCTGATTTTAGCTTTAACAGTTGATCTTCAGCGTGTTTAAGATCGCTTTCCGCTCGAATTCTTTTTTCGTTTAATTTGGTGTAGCGAACTGTGAGTTGGTCAATCGTTTGATTATTTGATGAATTCATCGGGGCAAATCTCCTTTACTAATTTTAAGATAATATCGGCTACTTTTTCTTCAAATTGACCAATATTACTGTTGATAAATTGAACTAATCCGGCTCCTCCACCAGTACGCATGGATTGAATTGTTTCAAGCCCTTGAATAAATGCTGAACCGGTTCTATCTTCACTAAACTGTTCCATCATCGGATAAAATACGCTGTCAAAGGGTGCATGAGGTAAAGATACCAATTCGCTGTTCCACATTCCAACTCCAGAAGGAATCAGTTTCACTACGGAAGGAATAAAATCTCGTACTGCGTCTGTTCTTGCAACTCGCGCAATACTTCCCGGGTTCATCCAGGTTGTCATGCCACAAACTTGGTTCGGCATCGGCTTATGAATATGCCCGTTAACAATCAAATGAATTCCAGGAATTTCCTGAGGTTTAATCCAGGCTCCTTCGAAGTCAGCAAATCCGATATTGTGATGTGTTAACCAAATGACCAAGGATTCATTTCTAACATTTTCGTAGCGATCTGGTAGACGTTCACTCCACGAAGTTCCACCAATATATACAGGAATCTTATTAACAATTCCCTGCCAAGGACCCGAGTGGTCGATTAGACGAAGTCGGCCGGCGGATGCAATCACGCTAAGGGAATCATCATCTTGCAGTTCCTTTTCTGTGGTATCATGATTTCCTGTGATTCCCAGAACTATTCGACCCTCTAAAATGCGCATCAACCGAGTCAGCAGGCGATTAGAGTTGTCTCGGGGGAGATTGAACAAGTCCCCCAGAATAATAGGAAGAAGAGCATGTTCTGTTGCGTGTTGCATAGCAAATTCAATTTTTCGGAGAATTGCCTCGCAATAATCATCTTTACGAAATCCAGGAATACGACTTGAAAGATGAGGGTCGCCAATAAATAATAAGCCTCCGTATTCATGATCCATTGCAGATGCTACCTTGTAGTTTTTGAATGGTCAAATCACCTCCACAAGTCGGACAGGATGGATGCTGATTGACCCACTGACGAAGTTCAAAATCTGCATTCTGAAGATGTGCTTTCAATTTTTGTACATTTTCAATATGTAAATACAGATCTTTGAAATGCTTTTCTAAGAGCTCAATTTCCTCAAATTCAGGTTGAGGAGGGATTTGGGATATATCTCCTAATTTAACTCGTTGCGAGTGTGCTGTGTGTCTCTTTTTAAGACTTTTAAGTTGAGAAAGGAGTTCCTGAAGTTCAAAAGTGCAATTAATTTGTGGAGGGGGTTGCAACTCAGAGAGTTCTCTATGGAAGCGAAACACAAATGAGCGTTTGTAGCTTAGTTTTTTTAATAAATGATAATTTTGTTCAATCCGTGGAAGATCGTCGAAATCTGGAATGTTATTTAATTGAAGTAGATTTTTGACATGTGCCTCTAAAGAACGATGGCGAGTTAGGGTCTCATGCAGAGTCCGTAAATTTGTTGCTAAGTTGGATTCTTGCTCTAATAGAGGAGGAGAGTTAACAGATTCATAGTGCGTTTGCTGGGAATTTAATCTAGCTACTATCACAGAGTCTTTATGCAGCGCTTTCAAAAGGCACGTCAGTCTTTCAGTATTGTCGATTTCAGGTTGAACGTTTAAATTAGCGAGAGTTGCTTGCATTTTTTCCAATTTTAGCCCTTTTTTTTCCGCAAAACGTAAATCATGAAGTTGTTTAGCCAAATCATTTGTCGGAAGGAGCTCTGGAGGTTGTTCAAGTTGTGCAAGAGCTTTTTGCTTATTTGAGAAGATAGAGAGTCGACCCACCTCTAGTTTTAAAGCCTTACAATATTGAAATAGTTTGTCGCTGTCTTCAAGCTCTGGAGGCAAAATAAGCTCACGCACTACTTGGTGTTTGGATGTAATGCTATTGAATTGCCGTACGTATATTTTTAGATCTTGCAGCATTTTTGTAGACAATCGAAGCGCTTCTTGATCTTTTGGATATTGCTTAAAGGTGACTTGAACAAATTTCATTTGTTCTTCGATTTCATCGAGCGGAGCCAACTTGGCAAGAATCCTTTGTTGCTGCTCTAATGTAGTCTTAGCGCTTTGCTGTTCTTTTCTTTTTGCTTTAACTAGATCTTTAAACTTATCCCGAACTTCAAAAAGGCGCCCAGCATCGGAAGATGATGCAAAAAACAAAGCGGCGCGGGACGGGGGTTCATTAATAAGAAAAATTGGATCTTTTTGATTAGCAAAATGGATATCAAAATCTTGTTTGGATTCGTTGCCGGATACTTTTGGAAGTCTTAGATGTTTATGTAATTTTTCAAGATAGTGGTCTCTATTATTTTGTAGGCGTATGTCTCGATCACCATTGATCGTTAGACTCATGGCAGAGCCTTTACGCCGCCAAGCAAGCACGTCCCCTTCATCTGTTTCAACTGTTACACTCGATTCAGCGGTTCCATGACGTACCATGTAGTCGCCTTCTTTAACAGGAAGTTCTGCAAGTAATTGGAGCGCCGAAATGACAGCTGATTTCCCGGAATTATTTGGACCTGTAAGGACATTTACACCTTTTACAAGCTCGAATTCAGTGCTCTTGTGCGACATAAAGTTTTTTAATTTAATTTTCTTAAGCATAGATTCCGAATAATTTATAAAAAAAGTCTGACTGCAATGTTACAGTTCCACCCTATTGGCTTCAAATGAAATCCTATTTTCGAGGGTAGAAACAAGAAATATAGGCAAAAAATCTTATTGTCAAAAGTAACTCGACATTCTATGTCGAGTTATGCGCTAGCCTAATTGAGGCTATAGACCATTCGTTAATTCTATCTTTATGAAAATGTCAGCCCCAAAAGGAGCTCGACATTCTATGTCGAGTTAGGCGCTAACCTAATTGTAGCTATTGCCTTTTCGCTAAGTCGTCCATTATTTCTAAAGAAAAATCAATTTGAAAAAAGCTGTAAGAGAATAGAGACAAGACTCTAGCGATTGCCAAGGTTAGCGTCTGGCTCGATATTAAATGTCGAGCTAGTTTGTCGACCTTGTTTTAAGAGACGAATTTACCCTGACCAAAGATGATGAGATCGGATGGGTAGCGACTGACTATCGAAAAATAGAGCTACTACTTAAGTTCTGTCTTTGTCCTCTTCTCTAGCGGCATATTCATAATCGGAGATAAAATTGCGGAAAAAAGATGTTGACTGAATGGTCAGTCTATGTTATGTTATTTATAAAACTTTATCATAAGGAGTAAAGATATGAGAACCTATCATCATTTAGGCATACCAACCAAAGAGGCAAAAGAAGGTGAAACTTACCATGCTAATCTTAAATTTAGTTCGACACCATTTGGTGCTAACGAATTCAGGATACAGTGGCATCGTTTCGACGATGATTGTGAATTCAATGAAATCGTCAAAACTATTCCCCACGTAGCATTTAAAGTCGATGATCTGGAGGCTGAAATTCAAGACAAAATTGTTGTGTTCGGTCCTTATTCTCCCATAAAAGGATTTCGCGCAGCCATGATCATTACCGATGATGGTTTTCCAATTGAATTTATAGAGACAGATCTTACAGATGAAAAATTGATCGCTTTGGAAGGAAAAGAAGCACTTAATATAAATAATATAAATATTAAATAAATACTGGGATGCTCGTATTTTAATATATGTTATGCTAAATAAAATGTGTTATACAATAGAATTAAAGACTTCACATATTTCAAAGTATTTTGTAGTCATGCAAAAATACAAAAAAGAGGTAAGTATGTCTGATCCATCTCTATTTGATAAATTACACGGTGGGATTGCTCCGCAAAAAAAACCACCTCAAAAGACAAATAGCATTTCCGCGTCAGAAGTTATGATGGCAAAAGACTCTTATGAGGTCGCTTTTGAAGAAGCTATTCATGAGCAAGTGAATAGCCTTATGGCTAGCAGAGAGGGTATTGAGAACAAAATGCTCTCCCCGGGAGAAAAGAGAGCACAATTGGAGCAAAAGGTACGGGCGTCTTTGGATTTTGCGGAGTTTGGCAGCTATATAGAGTCCGCGTTTAAGATTATCCGTACTGACGGACCGCAATATCTTGATAAGGCAGATTACAAGTCTGTAATGGATAGCTTAGACAAGCTCAACCAGCAACTCACTTCTTTAGACATCACTAAACTTTGTGGTAATTCTCTTAGAAACGCCTTGGTCCTTCCAAAGAAAATCCAGCAGTTAATTCTCAAAGTCGGAATTGATAAATTTATCACAGAGTCCTACGACAATAGTTTAGCGCTTTTTTCTTTTTTGTCACTTACGGATCCAGAAGAGCCGGATTACTGGTATCGACTAGGATTGGTTGCGCAAAAGTGTGAAAACTATGTGCTTGCTTTGAAAGCGTTTGCTGCTACTTCCTTATTGGCCCCCGACTTCATCGGTGCGCGCATCTTTGCAGCGCAATGTTACCTTCACAGTGGCTCGGGAGATGATGCCGAAGCCGAACTACTAGAGGCTACCCGCATCTTAAAGGGCTCGGCTGAAATGGCTGGTGAATGGCAAAAGTATGTCGAAGACATAGATGTTTTACTAGCTGAATTCAAATCGATGAAGAGAAAGGAGTGATATCATGCATATTTCTTCAAAGAATGATATTGGTGTATATAGATCTATGGAACCGTCAATTATGAGCCGAATTCAGAGTGCGGTGGGGTCATTAGGACAACTAGCTAGAAATGGAGTTACGAAGTCTGAAAGCTCATTTTTGGGGGTTCGTGATAGTATCAAAGAATCTAATTCAACTATAGCTGTAAAAAATATGTCTAAAAATGCGCGTGTAATGGGGGGTAAGTGTCTACATAAACTTTGTGGGCATTTGGATTCTAAAGAAGGTCGTGGACTCGAAGAAGTAGAATAATCTTTTCAAAAGGGCCCACAGATTCCCCTAGGGTTTTGGTCAAAGGGCGAGCAGATTCCTGAAGGGAAGGGGGCTTTGATAGGAGTATTTCTTAAACTACAATTAGCAAGTCATCGCGAATTTCAAAATGATACTAAGGATCCTAAAGAATACCAGAAATTAGATTCTGATATTGGAGAAGACCAAAGTCAAAGTATAAGTGAGGCTCAAGGACGTGCGGTTGATCAAAAATCCGGCAAAGTAGTCGAAGATGTAGGGAATGAAGAAGAGGATAAAATTCCTGAACTAGGTGATTGGGTGCCTGGTCAATTTGCTTGGGGAATCTCTTCCGAAAATGACAGTCAAGTTAAAGAAAAAAATAATGAGCGAATTTTAATAGTAGATGGTAACAAAGTAATAATAAAAGATCCAGAACTAAAAATCTTTCAGAGTCCTGCGCCGCTTGACGTGTCAAACCATATGGCAATGCCTAGTAACAATGAGGCAATACAGAAACAACGCGAAGAAGACACCAACGAATTTTAAATGGTGTATTTGATAACTCATCTAAATTAGAGATAAGCGAAGAAACCAAAGATATTGCTCCTGGATTTACAAAAATACAAGAGCAACTTACTAAACTTAATGAATATATTAAAAATTCAAAGGATGAAAGGACATTAGATGATTCGACACAAATTACAATGGAAGATGTCGGTACCCAACTCGAATTAACGATGAATGTTTTAGAAAGCAAAGAAAAGAATGTTGAAGGGAAAATTAAAGATTTAGAAGCAAGGATTAAAAGCTTTCATTTAATAAATGAGGAAATCGAAATGAGTAATTCAAAAACAGAGGGAGATTTTTTTGCCACGAAAGTTATCGAGCAAACTTGTGATATCCTGAGAACGACAATTGAACAATTAAACATTTAGAAATAAACAAAGAATGATGAAATCCTAATTGGATTATAATCATTGATTAAAAAATTAGTCAGAATATATGATACGTATCATATGAATGAAGACACCACAAAGACAAAAATTTTAGATGCAGCAAGGCAGCTCTTTGTTGAGAACGGTTTTGCAGGAACATCAATGGGGAAAATTGCGAAACTTGCTCAAGTCAACCATAGTCTGATTTACCATCATTTTGTAAATAAAGCAGGATTGTGGGTTGCTGTCAAAGAAAGCATCGTCAAAAGTGTTAGTAAGCAGGGAGGGGCTCTGCCTAGTTTTACATTGCCCTTTAAGGATTTTCTCACTGCTTTAATGACAAGAAGTATAGAATTTTACAAAGGAAGCCCCGATATCGCTAAATTAATTCTCTGGCAGCGCGTGGAGCAAAGTCAAAAAAAGCCTATGGGGCTTCCAGAATCTGAGGTAGCCAAAGAGTGGCTACAGGCATTAAAGCATTATCAATCTGTTGGAGAAATCAATAAAAAACATAATCCCGAATTCATTTTGACTATGATCGCATCACTATCCAGTTCGGCGGCCATGGATCCTAATGTCTTTGTCGATTCCGCAGAAAAAGAGACGGACTACATCAACTTCTGCGTTCAAGTATTGGTAAAGGGCTTTTTTCTATCACCTGAATAATTATGTTTTACAAAATTTTTTTTGAAATACGAAGGCCACAGACTGGATTATGAATTTTTAATGAAATTTGTTAAGTTAAAGGTGGGGCGATCTTTGAAAATCCATATATAGGAGATCCTCACCACCTCGCTGTGCTGTAAAAAAGAGGGCTATTCTTAACTTCTTTATCTTCTTTGAGACTTCAAATCATTCCTATGTATTTTTATTTTGAAAATAGGTAAACAGAGAAAATACGCTTAATAATCACAAAAAAATAACCCCGGAGAGAAGCTGTGACGCAACCAAATCATGACATTCCCACAGTAATTAGCAATAATTCTGGTAATAGCAAATCACTTTGGATGGAAATTCCACTTCCCACTTTTTTTTCTCATCTAGAAAATAACCTCAGTGCCGACGTCTGCATAATTGGAGCTGGAATCGTTGGGCTTACTTGTGCCTATACGCTAGCAAAGCAAGGGAAATCTGTCATCGTCTTAGATAAAGGAGCCATTGCTGGCGGTCAAACTGCTAGAACAACAGCCCATTTATCGTGGGTGTTAGATGATCGTTTTTATGATTTGGAAAAATTATTTGGGGAAGATGGAGCTCGTCTTGCGGCAGAAAGTCATGCAACAGCAATTGATTATATTGAAAAGATCATCTTGGAAGAAAATATTGATTGTGACTTTGAAAGAGTTGATGGCTATCTATTTGTTGCACCGGGGGACTCTAAAGACATTTTGGAAAAAGAGTATGTTGCCTTACAAAAAATTGGAATGGAAGTTAAAAAAGCTCTTAGGGCTCCATTCAGCTCTACATTTGATACAGGACCCTGCTTGCAGTTTCCCAGACAAGCACAATTTCACATATTGAAGTATCTACAAGGTCTTATAAAGGCCATTTTAAAATTTGGCGGAAAAATTTATAGCCATACACATGTAAATTATTTTGAAGATGGATCTCCTTGCATAGTTAAGACAGATTCAGGAGCAAAGATCACTTCTCAATCAATTATCGTGGCGACATGCACTCCTGTTAACAATCGTTTTTTTATTCATACTAAACAGGCGGCCTATTGTACCTACGTTATTGCTGCATCCATCCCCAAAGGGTCTGTTCAGAAAGGACTCTATTGGGACACAGCTGATCCGTATCATTACATGCGCATTCAAAAGA
This sequence comes from Parachlamydiaceae bacterium, assembly GCA_013813265.1. Lineage (GTDB taxonomy): Bacteria > Chlamydiota > Chlamydiia > Chlamydiales > Parachlamydiaceae > JACCRY01. The sequence goes on along the minus strand of JACCRY010000125.1, from coordinate 14,505 downwards.
ATTCGACTGATCCAAATTTAGATTGGTTAATTATTGGTGGGGAAGATCATAAAACGGGGCAAGATCAGGCAGTTGAGGCAAAATACGATCATTTGGAAAAATGGGCCAGGGACCGTTTTCCAGGCATAGACAAGATTGATTATCGTTGGTCCGGAATGGTATTTGAGCCTATCGATTCATTAGCATATATTGGACATAATCCTAGAGATAAAAATATCTATATCGCAACAGGAGACTCAGGAAATGGAATGACTCATGGGACAATTGCTGGGATAATGATTCCTGATCTCATTTTGGGAAGGGATAATCCCTGGAAAAGCCTCTTCGAACCCTCACGCAAAAATTTATTTGCAGCTTCCGATTTTATTCAAGAAAATTTTAATTCTCTCCTTCAACTAAAGGATTGGTTTACTCCTGGTGAATTTAAAAAGGTGGAAACTTTAGCTTCTGATGAAGGGATCATATTACGTAGGGGATTGAAAAAGATTGCAGTTTATAAGGATAAAGACAATAAAATCCACATCAATTCAGCTCTTTGTCCCCATTTAGGTGGTTGTTTACGATGGAATCAAGGAGAAAAAAGCTGGGATTGTCCATTACACGGTTCACGCTTTGATGGTTGCGGTCAAGTTTTGAGTGGGCCAGCTCTTGATAATCTTTGTAACCATGAAAATTAATGACCTATCGGCACTTACGAAATCAGAGAGTTATTTTACAAATGATTTGTAAAAAACTCTTTGTATAACCAACCTCAGATTTTTTTCTGAAGCAGGAGGACTTTCTTCTCCGAGTGTAAGTCTGGCAAAAAGGCTTTAGAAAAAACAGGTCATTTTATGCATAAGAAGGCTATCGAGCAATTGACCTTATCACAAAATATCTTGAGTTTTAATGATATATATAGGGCCAAGCCCACCTTGGTCAAAGAAAATTTTAGATGATGTTCTCTGTAGGTTTCTTTGGTAATGCGTGGGGCCTTGTTCACCTTACGGTCAACAAAAAACACGAAAGACTTCAGCAATTAACAAGATGACAGGATAGCAAGTGACAGCGACAAAGGACAATGAGGACCGAGAACTCTGAGGACAATTGAATTTAAGGACAAGGGACAAGGGCGGTGAAAGCGCTAAGGATGCCCAATGTCCCTTTAAGTCCTCGGGTGTCCTCATTGTCTATGTCCTTTGCTTCTTGTCGCTGTCGCTTGCGAATATGTTATTTTTACTTTACTTAATTAGATATTCTATCTTTTACACCTACATAATAAATTATGTTGAAATATTAAATAAAATTAAATACAATCAAATATAGGGAAGTAAGTTGTGAATATATTAAAAACAAATTTGGTATTTACTTAAATTTTAAATTAAATTTAAGGTGTTTTATGGGATTTTCAAGCAATAACTATGATAGACATTTAATTAATATAGTTTCTAAAAATCCTACGGATAAAAAAAATGATGAGGATTTATTCTCTAGGTCATACGATAAAGTAATAGATGAGTATATTAAATCTTCCGGACTAGAGAATGGACTGGAACGAAATTTACTGATTCCTCCCCACTTAAGAAATGCGAAACTTAGAGAAGAGATTAAATCCGAAATTGAACCTGTTGAATTAATGGATTATCTTAAAAAGGCAATTCAAGCATTAACGGATGATGGGCCAAACTTAGTTGAATCAGGCGATTATGAAGAAATGCTTGTTCAACTTTCTAAATCTAGTAACTATTTAAAAAAAATAAATTTCAATGAAGAGGTGACAGATGATTTAAAAACGTTACTTCACATTGATGAGCATGTTATGGAGACTATTTTCAAAATAGCTCAGCTTGAGTACAAGAATGAGAAGGTTGAAGAGTCTTTAGCAATTTTCTCCCTATTGACAGTTCTTGTGCCTCAAGATCCAGATTATTTGTATCGGCTAGGTATAGTTGCTAGACAAATAAATAAACTTGAGCTCGCTCTTCTCGCATTTGCTAAAGCAACAACGCTTAACACTACTTTTATCGAAGCTAGAATCTATTCTGCTGAATGCAATTTAAAACTTGGCAATTTTCAAGAAGCCAAAAATGAACTTGATGAAATAAAAAATCAGGCCAACGAAAAATCTATTGATCAAGACTGGCTGGATATTGTTGATCAAATCGAAGAAAAGCTAACTAATAACAAAAAATAGTATTAATAATTCAACTTTGAGGTGATTTATGGAACCAACAATTGGACGAATTACAACTGATACCTCTGCACGAACACCTTTCATTACAAAAAGTGTTAATGATAAATCTGGTGATAATAAACCCACTTTAATAGGTAAAAGAGAAATGGCATCACCAAAATCAGTTAACAATACAGAAATTTCTAAAAACAATAAAGAAATTCTTGGAGACAATATATTTGTGAATGGTAATGCCGGTCGCCAAAAACTACAAAGGACATCGGTTGTACATGGTCTTAACAAGGTTCTTAACAAGTTCACAGATAAGAAAGTAACAGATGAAAAAATAGAAGAAGATCATGAGCATGCGCTTGCAGCCAGCAAAAAAAATAGTGAGAAGGTTGAAGATGACTTCAGTCTTGTTTTTAATTTTGAAAGCCTTCCATCAATTACTCGTAGTATGGAGGAAAGCCACAAGTTAGTACAGAAGCTTGTTCCAAAAGAACTGGACAGTAAATTTGACGGCGGCTTTGATGACCAAGTACGAAATGGTAGTAAAAAGTAATCCTAAAAAGCTTGGAAAAATGTTTCACCGGAATAGTTTAAATAAAGAAATGCTAATAAGAACATTATCGCGCTTCTGAGGTAATTGGTGGAGTTGGATTTACGGCCGTGTTTAACCGTAGCAGGCTCTACAAGTTGGCGTTCTATGTCTTTAATGAAGATGCAAATTCGAGAGCTTAGCTGTATGAAAAGCTGTCAAAAAAAGAACAATGCAAGAGACCTGTCGGAGTGCCATAGTTTTGCATGTCAAACTCAGCTATAATAGCGAATTCACTGAGTCCGCGTTCGCTTATTAATCTAAACTTATTTGTGAATGATGAATTCTAGGTGCGGGTATTTTTTTTGCAATTGTTTTACTATCACTAGATCTTGGTCTCTGTGGTCAATAGTAATCTCGCGAAGTTTTGTAAGGAGAGGAGTTGCCATATCACTTACCCATTTAGTGGTAAGCGCTGTGTATTCAATGACGACAGATTGAAGAGTGCATTTTGAAAGTGTGTGGAGCAATTTATCTGTAGGGCTTCTAGAAATTGTAAATTTTTCCAAATGTTTTAAACGCTGTATTTCAGAGTATGCATAATTGTCCCACATGCCCTCATTCCACATAATATCAAGAGAGCGTAGCTCAGGACATTGCTTGACAATGAGATTTAAATTCTCAACGAGAATCTGCGTGCCTGTCAGGGAAAGATGGTACAATGTTGAAGGAAGCCTTCCTTCATTCTTAAAGAACCAAGAGTGTAAGCATCGGCCGGCAATGTCTAATTCTTCAAGTTGGGTACATTGGCGAAAAAGGAGGTTTAAATCAAATCCTGCAGAATGAAAAAGAGATCGTTTGTCAGAACTAAGTTGTTCAAATGAGTCGCCTTTATTGTAGCGTGCCTTTTTTAGGTCGAGATCCATAAAAACAAGTTTTTTGATATTTGCTGGGAAGCTAAATTCTCTCATTGCTTTGGCCGGAAGGTAAGAATCTAATTTCAACGTATTCAATCCCGCACAGAGATCATCCAGATCAGTTTTCCCGAACAATTGTGAAAAGGTATTTTGTCTGAATTTATGACCATCGTATTTTTGAGAAATTGAAATGGAGTTAATGTAAGGGAATTTTTTGATAATTTTTCTTAAGCATTTTTCTCTTTTTCCAATATGAAGGGGTACTTCAAGCTTTATTGGCACATCTGTATTTCCTAAATCTTTGATCTGTTCTGACTTGTTTTGATGAATAAGCCATGAAAGAAATTTTCCGAGATCATCTGAATTTGTAATGAGTCGTACAAGTCGTTCTTTCCAAAAAAAACTACAAGTCGTTTCAAAAGCACTTTTCTCACTTCCCAGCATATCAAGCAACGAAAATCGTATATCTCTCGGAAAATCTAAAATATTTAAAACAGAATAATTGTTACTATGTGAAATTGGAACCACAAAAAACTCCTTCAATTATTGAATTAATGATACATTAAATAAAATTTTTTTACAAGGAGTATTCTGTCATGCGAATAGAAATTTCCCGGTTTTGGTAGATAAAAAAATTATTAAAAGTAAGTAAACTTATGGAGGAGATTTTAGATTTTAGAAAGGTCTAGGATAACTAGAAAATATTAATTACTTCAGCAGGTAATTGAGAAGAAAAATATCTGAGTTGCTCATTCTGTCAGACGTCAGTACGGAATTTTCTTGAAGTAAGGAAGAAAATATTCATTTGGTTAAATCGAAAAAACTTGGAAAATCAAGTAATCGTTCTTACAGTAGTGGGTTCAAAAACAAATTCTAGCTTTTTTACGAGAGATATCTTATTTGGATCTACTTTTGCAAAAGAAAAGCTAATGAATACCACAAAATTAAAAATTTCAACAGAAACATTAATAAATTGAAGATGGAAAAAGCTTATTGATATTCAAAAAACATAAAAGACAGATGCATCCGATAAGACATTAAAGAAAAATAATCCTAGAAATAAAAAATGGTCAGTCTGCGTCACACAGTGTTAAAAAATTTAACCTTGCCAAGGACAGAAGCTCTGAAACTGCAGGGTTCTTTGGTGCTATAAGAGAGATTTTTACTATTAGAAGTAGGCTTGAGCTAAAGACAGATTTCTTATAAAAAAAGGATTTAATTATTGAAAATATTGCTTAATAATTTTTTCAGCATTGAAAACAGCTTCTTTCAGGGCTAACTTCTGAGTTAAAGATATTTTTGAGAAAAATTTGTCTATGCATGCCTCAGTAGTTTTGGCATTTAATTTTAACACGGATTTAGAAACCGTCATGTTTTTCCTGAGATATTCCAGTTGCTCAAGCATTTTTGCTGCACTCTTCTGTTTAGATAGGACTTCAGGAGTAACAATAAGGATTTCATTTTGACTTGCAAAAACTCCTAAGAGTTCGAGGAAATCAATTGCATTCCTCACATCCTTTTTAGATGGTTTTAAAAATGGAGCACTTATTTTTCTTGCTTTTTTGTGCACAGCAATCTCAAGAGCATTAGTAATATCAATTGGTTTTAAATCTTGACGTGTGCCTCCCGTTTCTGGGTTCATGATTGTTGAAATACCGAGATCAGCACATCTTTGTTTTATTTGACTTTTGGATTCTTCATTTATTATGGGGAGGTTATTATCACGAAGATTTAGATCCGATCTTATTAAAGCATCTAAAAACATAGATCCTCCAAAGTAATAATTTAAAACCTTGAAGTGCATTTTTTATGCCAGTTTTGGGGATAAGGAACATTAAACTGGAAATTTTTTTGAATTGGAAGAGGTAGGATTTGAACCCACGGTACCATTGCTGGTACTTCTGTTTTCGAAACAGACGCATTCGGCCACTCTGCCACTCTTCCGAGGAAGAATCATATTACTTTAAAAGTAAGTAATATAGAAAGAAGAAAAATGGCTACTTTCTTCGAAGACGAAAAAAGACAGGAAAATGCGTCGCAAAAGTTTTTGGAGAGGTGATAAGCCATAGGTGTCTGACCAAAATTTGTTCTTTACTAAAAAGTTAAAGGCTTAAGGCCTTGATGGGGTCTCTTCGAAATGAAATAGATCTTATAGCTATTTTAGAGAAATCTCAAAATCAGTCCTTTTTTGCCATTAATTGCTTAATCGTTTACCATATTCAAAAATATCAACGAGAAAATTTATGAAATTGAACAGACTCTTAAACTTTGCGTGGCAACCTGTTGTAGCATTATGTTTGCTTTTTTCTTATCCGCGTCAGCTCGCAGCTGTTGAAGGTAATGCTGCAATCCTTGAACAGCATAATGAGGCCGCCATACATGCTGTATTAGCCGATGAAGTTCCTGAACTTAACATCAATTCGTTGAAAATCATCTCTTGCGGCTGGGATAACTTGGTCGCAGATATTAATGGTGAATGGATTTTTCGATTTCCTAGGCTTGAAGAGTTTGTGTCGACTCTTAACCGTGAAGTTCTATTACTAAATCAAGTTCACAGTTGCGTTTCGATGCCAGTTCCACATTACGAATACATCGGTTCACGTACTGCTTTTGTAGGCTATCGCAAAATTCTTGGGAAAGCACTTGATAAAGAATTATATCTTAGTCTCTCAACTGAAGTTCAACAGCAAATTGCTGATTCCCTGGCACTTTTTCTTAGTCAGCTTCATCAGGCTGTGAGTGTAGAAGAAGCTCTTGCCTGGGGTTACAAGTACTATGGGCTTCCTTTGAATTGGATCGAATCGTCATTAAGAAACACAAATTTTTCACATGATATGAATCGCATTATACAGGAAGCTTTCGCGCATATTAGACAGAAGCAGTCTAATGAGTCTCATCTGGTTTTGTTGCATAATGATCTTCATTCAGCAAACTTTGCCTTTGATGTAGAAACAAATCAAGTAACAGGTGTTTTTGACTTTTCAGATGCTGCTATAGGAGAAAGTTATATTGAATTTGGACGTCTTTTCAGTGTCGATCAAGATTTGGTAATCCGGACCGCAGAGGCATATGCTCGATTAAGTGGCTCTAAAAGTCTTGTCAAGTCTGCTGCAGCAGAAACTATCCTTCGTCGAGTTTTGTACATTTTGTATGCTTCGGAATGCGCTAATACTTCTCGTGAAGCCCAATTATTGATAAAGCTTGAAAGCTTCGTGCCCATTTGGGATGGAATATGCAAAAGGTCTAAAGTTTTGTAGAAAAGGATGAAGTTATTGCTCTCCTGTAAAAAAAGAAACACCCTTTTTCTTGAGTAGAACATTACATTATGGTAAACTGAGCTAAACTTTATATATTTAACCTTTATTCCAAAAGACCTTTGTTGTGGAACAATTATACATGGTTGCCTTTAAGCTCCCTTATACCGTTTCAGCATCCGGACATTCCGATGTCGGACTTGTTCGACAAAATAATGAAGATGTTTGGGTTGGATTGCAAGATCCGCACTTTTATGTGCTTGCGGATGGCATGGGTGGTCATCAAGCTGGCGAAGTTGCGGCTCGCGACACTGCAATGGGTTTATGTGAAATTGTTAAAGCGCAATGGGGAGATGCTGGCAAGGTTAGTTTTCATGATATGCGAAAGGCCCTTCGATTAGCTATCGAACAAGTGAATAGAAAGGTCTATAAGAAAAGTCGTTTAGATCCAATGTTAAAGGGAATGGGAACGACTCTCTGCTGTGTGTATTTTCATCCTAAGGGTGTCATCTATGCTCACGTTGGCGATAGCCGTATCTACCGCTTACGGAATACGCGTTTTGAACAATTGACTAAAGATCATTCTCTCTGCAGAGATCTTGTCGATCAAGGGCAAATCACAGAAAAACAGGCTCCAGACTATTTATACCGAAATATTATCACAAAAGCAATCGGTACAGAGCTTACAGTAGAGCCTTCCGTTCACCTGAGCGACCTTGTGGACGGGGACCTTTACCTGATGTGTTCTGATGGTCTTTCAGATTTGATGACCCTTAAAGAAATGCATGGAATTCTCAATCAAAAACTAACGATTGACGAAACAGTAAATGAATTTGTGGCAACAGCCAATGCTCGCGGTGGGCATGATAATATCACCGTAGTGATCATGAAGGTCTCCAATGTCGTTAAAAAAGATATACCTTGATAACAATGCCACTACGGCAATGGATCCTCGTGTTTTGGAGGCCGTTGTTAGGGATCTTCAAGAGACAGTAGGAAATCCCTCTAGCATTCATAGCTTCGGGCAACAAGCACGTCAAAAATTAACTAAAGCACGCCAAATAATTGCGACTAACCTTGGCGTAAAACCTCAGGAAATCGTATTTACTTCCGGAGGCTCTGAAGGGGCGAATTACATTTTACGCGGTCTTTTCACGCCTCAGAGTCCTGGGCATATCATCACTTCAAGCGTTGAACATTCCTGCATTTACAAGACTGTTCAATATTTAGAAACTCTTGGCTCCCCAGCGACCTTCCTTTCTCCTGGTGCACTCGGGGCTATCACGCCTGAAGCAGTTCAGCAAGCTTTAAAACATTCAACAAAGTTAATAGCATTAACTGCAGTTAACAATGAAACGGGGGTAAAAACTGATGTTGAAGCGATTGCTGCCCTTGCAGTCCAAGCCAAAGTTCCTTTCCTAGTCGATGGTGTCGCTTTGTTGGGCAAAGAGTCCTTTATTATTCCACAGGGCGTTTCTGCTATGATTTTTAGCGGCCATAAAGTACACGCACCAAAAGGAATTGGGTTTGTTTTTGTTCGTTCTTCGCTGAAATTACAGCCTTTACTGATTGGTGGCGAACAAGAATTTGGGCGTCGCGCAGGCAGTGAAAATTTATCCGGTATTGCAGGGCTTGCAGAGGCTGTGCGTCTACTAAAAGAAGAGGTTCCTAAGGCTCAAGAACGGATGGAAGCCTTGAGATATCATCTGGAAAATTCTCTATTAGCAAGGCTGCCGAATGTAAAAATTAATGGATTAGGGACTCGTATTTGCAATACTTCAAACTTATGCTTTTTCGGAGTGGAAGGAGAAACACTTTTAACAGCACTAGATCTAGCAGGTATTGCAGTCAGTCATGGTTCTGCGTGTGCTTCCGGAGCCTTAGAACCTTCTCGAGTGCTTATAAACATGGGTATTTCTCCGAGTGAAGCAGCGTCAAGCCTTCGCTTTTCCCTAAGTCGTCAAACAACAAAAGATGAAATTGACCACTGCATTGAAATAGTGGTCTCACTCGTCAATCGCATGCGCGTATAAGGATTATGGAATTTTTAAATAAACTCAATCCCGCCCAACAAGAGGCGGTAATAACAACCGAAGGCCCGCTTTTGGTGCTGGCAGGTGCTGGCTCAGGAAAGACCCGCGTCATCACATATCGGATCATCTATCTTTTAGAGAAAGGAACTCCTCCTTCTAAAATATTGGGATTGACTTTCACAAATAAAGCTTCTCAGGAGATGCGTGAGCGAGTCTTTTCATTAACAAATAGCAATGTGCTCATTTCAACATTTCATAGTCTTGGAGCTCGCATACTGCGTGAATCTATCGGAGTGTTGGGCTATAAGCGAAGTTTTGCAATTTATGATGAAGAAGACAGCAACAAATTGCTGCTTTCCTGCATTGACGCTCCGACACCAGCTGAAGCAAAAGAGCAAGTAAAGATTATCAGGGCTTATATTTCGAATTTCAAGAATAGCCTAATCCCTTTGGATCAAGAGGATAACCCTTATTGCTTCCAAATATTTGAAAGGTATCAACAAAAGCTCAAAGAGTATCAGGCTGTAGATTTTGATGATTTGCTATATTTACCTGTTAGAATACTGAGGGAATTCCCTGAAGCGAGAAGATATTATCAAGAACGTTGGTCTTATTTATTGATTGATGAATATCAAGATACAAATAATGCCCAATACGAGCTTGTAAAATGTCTTCTAGGTCCAGAGCAGAGACTTTGCGTTGTGGGGGACCCCGATCAATCGATTTATTCTTGGCGTGGAGCAAATATTCAAAATATCATGAATTTTGAAGAAGACTATCCAGAGGCTAAAGTGATCCGCTTAGAACAAAATTACCGTAGCCGTAGCAATATCTTAGAGGCTGCAAATGCACTGATTTACAACAATGAAAAACGTTATGAAAAAAATCTGTGGAGTGGGCGAGGAGAAGGGGACAAAATAAAGTTTTTCACCGGAAGTACAGAATACGAAGAATCGGAGTTTGTAGCCCGTCAAGTAGCTAAAATACACGAAGAATATGGAACACCCTACAATCGAATCGCTGTATTTTACCGAACCCATGCGCTCTCAAGGCCATTTGAAGATGCTTTTTACAGAGCGCGCGTTCCTTATGTCATAGTTGGTGGCATTTCCTTTTATCAAAGACGTGAAGTTAAAGACATTTTGTCCATTTTAAAGATGGTGCAATCGAGTTCTGACTTTATAGCATTTGCCAGAAGTATTAACTTCCCAAAACGAGGCATCGGACCGGCCACGCTTGAAAAATTGCGGGAAAATGCTACAGAAGAAGGTTTATCGATCTTTAATTATTGTGAAGCGCTACTTGCAAAAATCTCTCTTAAGACAAGCCTTAGGATTTCAACCAAGCAAAGAGAAGGCCTGGAAACCTATGTGCAAAACATTCAAAAGCTAAGAGAAATCGAATCGCAATGCTCTTTACAAACACTTGTTGAGGCCGCAATCAACTATAGCGATTACTTAAGCTTGCTTATGGAGGATAGGGACACGTATGAAGAACGTAAGGAAAACTTAGCTTCACTTGTTGCGAAAGCTGCTGAATGGGAATCTTCTGAAGGAGGATCTTCGCTAACTTCATTCTTGGAAGAATTGTCGTTGAAATCGACTTTAGATGAAGCGGATGGATCGAAGAAATATGTTCACCTAATGTCCATCCATAACAGCAAAGGTCTCGAATATGACACGGTCTTTCTTGTGGGTTTGGAGGAAGAACTTTTTCCACACGCACGTTCTTATGGGAAAGAAGAAGAGCTTGAAGAGGAAAGACGGCTTTGCTATGTCGGCATGACTAGGGCTGAAGAAAGACTATTCCTTACGAATGCATCCGCACGTTATTTCTGGGGAAACATAAAAAATCAAACTCCTAGTCGCTTCTTGAGGGAAATTCCAAAAGATTTTATTGAAAGGGTGTTCGCAAAACGACGTTTTTAGATACGAATATCAATATTTTGTCCTTGAATATTTTTTTGAATGCAAATTTGGAGAGCGAAGACTTGTCTTCGCTTTGTTTTGCCCTCGACTCGTCGCATACGCGGTATGCTAAGCGTTAAAGAGGTAAGGATGCCGTCCTTACAGGACTCTTAAAGGCACTCATTTAACCCAGGCCTCCATGTCTCGCTAGCGCTCGCGACTGCGACCTGGGCTATATGATGCTGGTCTTACAGACCTAAGGGCTTAGTTATGACCACTGATTCTAGTAATTCCAAGGCCTGTAAGGCCGACATAACACAGCCTAGGTCGTAGTCACGAGCGCTAGCGAGACACGGAGGTCTGGGTTACATGAATTAAGTTAAGAGTCCTGTAAGGGCGGCATCCTATGCTTTATAGTCGTTAGCTTAATGCATATGCGACTCGTAGAGCCCCCGAGGGGCGGCAGCTGACTCTGGCGATTATTACTCAAAATAAATGAACACAATTTGTTTTTGTACCAACGAAAGATTACTCATCGGAGAAGAGTTTTGCAAACTCTTCATGCGGCAAAGCATAATTGAAACCAACCTCATGAGTTTGCACATTTCCATGAACTTTTTTATTATACTTTGGTGAATGCTCGAAAGTAATGAAGCAGACCATTGAAAAACGTCCTGATATCGCAGTTTTTTTTGTTGCAATGACTCGGTGATATAGAGCTTTGAGATCGCCCTTTGACCTATGTTGCAATTGTACTGCTGGAATGATGACCGTTTGCTTGACGTGCACAGGCATTGGCTTCCATACATTCGTTTGTATGCTGAAATATTGTAAGCCTTCATCACTTTCATAGAGATGGAGTGTAAAGCCCCCTTTATCTGCATGAGGCGCAGCAATATCAGCTCCTGCTTGTTGATCGCCAAAATAGTGCAGATAGCGCAAGATCCAATAGGGCTTGCTTTCTTTAACCTCTGAAAAAAGTCCAGTGACATCAAATTCTTCTTCAACACTTTTAGCAAACTGTAAAACCAATGGTTCAATCTGATCAAGGAGTGCTTTGGCATCATTTAAAAAAGAAAATGTACGTTTGTTAGCAATTTCAGCAAGCCGATTATATTGAAACATTGTGACATGAAAATTTTCTTTAAGGTCTTTTTTAGATCCTTTTTCCTCTTTCAACTCATAGCCAGCACCATCACCATGGCCATCTTCGAGAAGTGCAAAGGCACATTTTTCTTCCTTTGGTAGATCGCAAAAATCTTTCCATGATGTTACTGCTCTTTTCACAGAATTTCGTAGAGTTTCAGGATAGTCGACATTTACAAGACCTTGTGAACGCAGTTGGTTAATCAATAAAGACATTTCGCTTCCTTAATTTAAAGTTTTCAAGAGTTTAGTATCTCTGAATTAGTTAAGAAATGGAATAACAAAGAAGCTCTTGTTCGATGAAAGCCTCAACGATTTCTCCTCGATTTACAAATGTCTCCCTAGGATCTAAAAACCAGGCAGAAAGATCAAGTCCATGAATTGCTTGACAAAGAACTATATCCCGAAAAATGATCTTAAACCATTCGTGATTCATTTCAGCTCCTAAGGGTAAGCCATTCCCTGCTGGAGGTCCTAATTTATTGCTCAACTGGAATTAAAATATTTTGTTTTGTGCTGTAAATAATATAAGCTGTTGCAAGCATAATGACAGCCATATAGACAGCAGGCAAAAAGGCCCAACCGCTTACATACCATAGCCATAAGCAAAGAGGGGTTGTTGCCCTTCCAATGGTTGAAGCGCCTAAAGCTCCGCTCAACCCAATTAAAAGATATTGGTCTGCTCCAGGAATTAAATTTCTGAACCAAAAGTTTAAAGGACACAAAAAAATCACGCCCCAAAAAACGATCCACATTCTTACAAAGACAACAAACTCAAGAGAAGCTTGAGGGAGAAAAGCGAATAAAGGAATGATCGTTAAAGACAAAATTAAGCTGGCCAAAACCATCACTTTAACCGGATCAAATCTAAGGGTAATACGTCCTAAAACTGGAATTAATACCATGTCAACTGCTAACAATGCAGTATTAAGGATCATCATCGTCTCAAGTGTAATCGTTGAAATCAGTGGGACAAAGCAATTCATAAAAACAAAAGGAATTGTCCCGGTGATATGACCCAAACCTGTCGCCATAGCTATACGCAAAATATTGGCGCGGTTGCTCCAAAGCGAAGGAAATTTTGATGGTTGAAATGTATCATAAGACTGTCGTTTTACAGATGTATCGCTAAAACGACGCAGAAAATAGCCCATAATTCCAGTAATTCCACCAATCCAAAAACACACTCGCCAAGCTTCTGATGGGAGAGCAAGTGTAACTGCTGCTGAGGCTAAAATAGTTCCGAACATCGAGGAGCTCTGATACAGATAAGAGGATTTAAGGGCATCAGCAGCGGGTTTGTTTTCCATAATATACATTTTTGCAATTGTACTTTCACCGGCTGCAAAAACCCCTTTTATCATACGAATAAGTATTAACAAGAAAGGGGCCATCCAACCGATATCTAAATAGGTTGGCAAAAATCCTATGCAAACACTCGTAATGGCTACACCTATTAAAGAGTAGGACATGACTGAGACGGGACCATGTCTTCGTGCAATCACCCCAAAAATTAGAGAACCCACAGGCCGTGTTATAAGTGAAGTCGCCAAAATACTGTAAGTAAGAATAAGTTGAACAATCGGGTCGTAATTTGGAAAAAAATAGATGCCTAAAAGAGGGGCAAGAAATCCATAAATAGCTGAATCGTAATGATCTAACGCGTTTCCTATAAGAATTGAAGAATCTTTTTTTGATATTCTTTTTTCTCGAGAGGAATTAATTTTAGAGGATTGTAAAGTTTCAACTCCTATCATTCTTTTTCCGTTTATCAAAAGTGGGTGGTTGAGAAAATGTAATTAGGAGATGAATAAGAAATCAATAAATCTTACACTCTCCCTCCGCTGGTATTATCCAGATCAGGTTTTAAGGGTGATTCTCAGCCACTGCACATGGCACCCCCGGCGCTGTAAATATATTATATTAGAATTTCGAATAATTTGACAGTAAAAACAAAAAAAACAAAAAAACAAATTAAATTCAGAAACAAAAAATCATAGCGATCAATTTTACCGCAGAGCCACAGAGTACGCAGACTCGACTTTGTGGATTTTTTAGATCGATTTACGGTAAGAGGATGTCTTTTGTTTTCAAATTGAAAACACTTAAAAGATTTAAAATCAATATTTTATGTTTGACTTCATGCCGCCACCATTTGATTTATGATTTCTGAAAGCCCTGTCTTCCAAAGCTCGATATTTTTACCGAACTGTGAAGAGTATTTTTCTTCCAAAATATGCCTTCTCACGTAAGCTAAAATATCAGAGAAAGTTATAAGTGTTTTTTTGTACCATGCGCTGGTTTGGATAGAGATTTCATCACCATTTATTTTTTGAAATTCTAGAGCTATGAGGCTGATAATTGAAAACGATGCTAGAATACAAGGCGTTTCACGTTCGACTGCTTTATCAGACCACTGTCTTTGGGTTTCCATGCCTAAATGTCTACGAGCTTCTTCAAAAGTGGTTTCAATCGGCCAACGAGCTATAAATCCCATTATGATGTCTTTGGGGTGGCATTCAAGATCGGTTGTAAATATTACAACTGGTTCCGGA
>JACCRY010000009.1 GCA_013813265.1 Parachlamydiaceae bacterium | reverse complement strand
AGCCATGGGTAAACATTAGGGTGCCGCCCATTGATAGAAATTTTTCATGATGGGAAATAAAGGGAATTGACCCTTTTGCGACAACGGGGGGAGCAGGCTCGGCCTGTTTCCTACCCTCTCGATGCCGCGCTGCCTAAGGTGTTTAGTTTCAATGAAAGGGTTTGGATCCAACTTGCCTATTTTTAATTTCTAATTGTTCTTTAAGGATCACTCATATATTGTATGAAAATTGAAATTAAAACCAAAAAAAGGAATTTATGTTAACAAATATTCAAAGCACTCCCCTAGACTTTACACAAGTAGATGAACTTGCACAGAAAAATATTAAAGGATAGGAAATTCAAGCCATTTTCATTATTATCATTGTGATATGTATATTTTTTGAAAATAGCTCAAAAGGTTGTCAGGAAAAGGCATCCCTATTACAACCAAGGGCTAGGTGTTCATTTTGTGCAAAAATTGGTGTGTTTTTTTCACATGAATCAAAGTGGCTCGATCGTTCAAGGTTATGACAAATCCGTGGAAAGTTAAAGTTGCTGCTTAGGCTCGGATAGGTCTCAATATGTAAGCCAGGGTTGAGCACTTAGCAAACCCCTGGAAAGCCACACACAACCGTGAGAGCCCCAGTGGGGCGGAATAGCGCCTTAAGCGTGTAAGAATGCCGTCCACCCACCCCTGTATCGCCCCTCCGGGGCTCTGATATATGTGTGACTCTGAAACCATTAAGACAGTCCTGCTGCTTTTAGTCCCTTATATATTCAGACTGTTTGCTTCTTTGTATTTCATCCTGCCTTATCCTGTCTTATCCTGAAAAAAAGCTTTTAACTTATGCTATTTCTTCGGTAGAGCAAGCAGAGGCAATAGGTCTTAAGTTAAACTTAAACCAATACTTCTACTCTTAGGTTGATAACATTACAGAGACTCCTTATCTAAATTCGGCGTTTGAATGTCCAACTACAAGCTTCTTTGCCCGCCACTGCCCACCTTCCCCCAATGTAAAGTGAACTGGAATACAATTGCCAATTGCCCATTCATGCTCCACATTCATGTAACAACACATTGCCCAGTGAATTCCACCGTGAGCTACAATCAAGACAGGCCCAGGTTGCGACAAAGCCTCATTGACACCTTTAACAACTCGTTGCATAAAGCTTTTCACTGGCTCTTGATGACTTAAATAAGCTTCCTTGCCAATAGTTGTCATTTCTTTCCATTCTTGAGCAGAACATTCTGACAAATTGGCCACTTCAAAGTACTGAGCAGAAAGGCTTGATGCAACCAGTTCCTTCGTTTCTTTAGCTCTTCTAAGTGGGCTACAACAAATTGTCTGAATTGGAAGCGAAGCGATGATTCCTTTAACACCGATTGCTTGCTGCCTTCCAGTCATATTTAAGGGGATGTCACTATGATCAAGCTTAAGAGGGGATAAATTTTGATCTGTTTGACCATGTCTAATAAAATAAAATTCTTTCTTAATAATCATTTTCACTCCATCCCCATTCAGAATAAAATTCTCCTTTTAGAATAGACTTCAAAGCTGCTGCGTTGTAGTCCACTATGTTCAAAGGTAGCTCTTCCAATTCGAAAAAACCTAAATCTGCACATTTCTCAAGCTCTTTGTTTTCAATTTCCCCCTGCCATGAATGGCATTCAAAGAAAATGTCTACATTTAATCGGTTTGTCTTCCTATGCATTACATGTACAGCTTTAATTTGAGAGGGACAAAGTTGAATTCCTATTTCCTCAAAAGCTTCTCGAATCATACCCTTGGTTCCAGATTCTCCATCTTCAACATGTCCTGCAACAAAACTCCACATTCCATCCAGGTAACCCGTATTTTGCCTGAGTTGAAGTAAGACTTTATTTTCATACCTCAAAACCAAATAGGCATTAACACTGGCAGAGACGTGAATTTTTAGAAATTTTGTATGATATTTGCTTAATGCTTCTCTTGCTCCTAACATCAAAGGCATTTCTTCAATATCTTTTACAGATGCCCATCTATAGTCCTGATGTTCATTAGATATACGTACATCTGGTACCTCATTCAATCTAACTTTAAAAAGATGATAGACATAGTCGATTTCGGGTTTGCGTATATATAATTTTCCCAGGGACTGCATTTGAGAGTTTCGATCTATCAAAATCCCCGTCTCTTCAAACAATTCTCGCTTAGCGGCACTTTCAGGACTTTCATTCTTTTCGATCTTCCCTGCAGGAACTCCCCAGGTTTCCGGTTCTGATTTTTTAGAAGTAGATTGTAATAAAAGCAATCTTTTGTCCATTTCGAGATAGCAAGCAGAGACTTCAACATGAGGGTTAAATCCCTCTGGCTGCTTTTCATAGACTTGTATATTCAAAACTGTCTTCACTATGGTTCCTAAGGCTTTTTCATTGTGCCTAAGTTACGGAATTATACAATAAAAGTCAAAGTGAAATTAAGTTAAGAACCCTTAGAATTCACAAAATAAGGCTTAAGAAAAATTAAAACACTTTTAGAAAGTTCGCTTAAAAATATCGCGCAATTTCGAACATTCTGATGAAATATTTTTAACGTTTCTCCCTTCAATATTTCCACTCATCTCCGATTTATCATCTGTGGCATCTATCTGATCATAATAATCCTGATATTGTTGATTTATTTTTGATCTTTTTAAGGTATCTTCTTCAATAGGTTCTACCATAAATCCTCCTCCTACTTTTGTAGTTCACAAACTCTTTACCTAGTAAGCAACTGAACATCCAATAATCTCAAGTTAGATTTCCACAAAAAAACCCACATACTTATTAATATTATCAAACATATACATATAACTGTCAAATAACACTTAGAATTATTTAATTTTAAAGGATATCTACATCTCAATAATCTAAGCATCCTAAAAACAAAAATCGACTAATGACGAGAAAGCGAGAAAATTAGAAATCTGATTGCATAATTATTCAATCTTAATTATAAAAATTTAAAAGATGGATCACAACTCGTAGGAATTTCGAAAGTCTAACAATGCTTAATCTCAACCTCTACATAGGTCCTGAAAAATGAACACAAAAAAACAAATAGTGAGTAGCGGAAAAGTCTATGCAGATATTGACGTTCTAGCTTGTGTCCTCGCCTATAGTGAGCTCCTAACCCTCAAGGGTCATCAAGCAAGTGGAATCATCACGGGCCCATGGAACCAAACCATACCAAATACAATTAAAAAATGGCCCATAAACATTGGCAAGCATTTTGCTGCTACACCAACAGATCAATATAGTTTTATTCTCGTTGATCTGTCAGATCCAAAATTCATGGAAGAATTTGTTTTACTTGAAAACGTTGTCGAAGTTTACGATCATCATTATGGTTATGAAAAATTTTGGAAAGAAAGACTGCCTAATTATGCTTACATCGAAAAAGTGGGTGCCTGTGCGACCTTGATATGGGAAAAATATAAAGAAGATGATTGCAACTCCTCTATTTCCTCGACTAGCGCAAATCTCTTATATACTGCCATTTTTGCAAATACCCTCAATTTTAAGTCTGGTGTAACGGATGAGCGCGATCTCATTGCTTTTGAAGAAATTTCGAAATACATAAATCTCCCAAATGAATGGAAATCAATCTATTATCAAGAAATTGCAGCAGGCTTCGATAAAGAGCTTTCAGACCACATCAAAAGTGATACAAAAACTATAAATTTAGAAGGCCTTCCCTTTTATTTTGGGCAAATTGAAGTATGGAATGCAAAATCGATCATTGTAGACTTTACTAGTAGATTTACTCCCCTCTCTGACGAAGAATGGCTCATCAATATTGCAAGCATCGAGGAGGGGCGTTCCTATATCTACTCCAATTCGGCTCGTCTTCGCCATAAACTATTAGAAATAGTAGATGGAAAGGCGGTAAACGAGCATTTTCTAAAAGCTCATCGCTTATGGTTAAGAAAAGAAATACTTCGAGAACTATTAACTCCAAAAACTTAGTCATTCTAATCTTTCTCTCATTAGATAGCTTAATTTCTGTACTTTTCTAGATCTTGCAGATTTCAATTTTTCGTAAATTGAATTTGACGATAAATAAAAAAAACTGATATTATTAAATTAGGTTTAAAAAAATATTTATCCAAATACTAATCAATAAGGTCATTTTCATGAACGATAATAAATATTATTACACTTACGAAAAAAGCGACGTTATCACAGAAAGTTATTTCATAAACGACTTTCTACCAGGCACTACGGGATGGGAAGAAAAAACAACAGCACCGGACGAAACTTTAGAAATCGGCGAGGGCGAAAACAAAAAAACGGTTAAAATTTCAAAAAAATTTGAAAAAATAGAAAATAGACACCGTTTTGTCGCCATCTTAGAATTCGCTTCATACTTTTTTTTTGGAATTTCATATTTCTTCAATTTAATCTCTTGGGAGCAAATCAAGCAAGATTGGTATGGAGATAGGGAAATCATTCATTTTATTGTTCCTCAGCCTGACCATCCTACGATTTCCAAAGCTAATAAATCTGCAATTCAAACCTTTGAACTTGAGAAACCCAAAATTTCAAATACCGTGGCTCAACCTTTAACTTTTATTGAAAAAAAACAATTAGCTAAAGAGGCCAGATCAATTTATGAAAAGGCATCTGAAATGGCAGAAAATAGCGATGAAAACGATGGTGAATCTCAAGCAGTTATTTCCACCCTTTTCGAAGATGCTGCCTCTTTAGGGAATACTGATGCTTGCTACGAAATTGGCTGCCGCTATCAAAACGGCTTGGGCGTAGAAAAAGATATTGAAAAAGCGATAAGTTTTTTTGAAAAAGCTTCTGAACACATAAATCGAGACGGAACAAAGTCATACAAATCTAATATAAATCATGCTCTTATGCACACAGATGCGATGTGGAAACTATTCGATTTATACTATGCCAGTGGAAAAGAAGAAAATTTGGAAAAAGGGTTTGAGATTCTCAAAGTCCTTAAAGCAAGATATAGTTCTAATAATCGCAAAGACTCACGAGTTTATGCTGATGTTGCCTATTGGCAAGGCAGATTTTATGAGGAAGGGTTGGGTTCAATTCAACCCGATCCTGCAAAGACCTTTGAATGTTATATGCAGGCCCGAAGAAAATCTATGTGCTGTTCAGACACCTATTCTAGATTAGGTCAATTGCATGCAAAAGGAATTCCAGATTATTGCTGCTCAGGTATCTATTTTGAAATAGGATTATATCCTAAAAACGGTGTTCCTGAATCAGTCTATTCTCCAGAGGAAGCTGATAGCTGTTTCAGGAAAGCATCACTTTTAAGCCAAAATGAAGCCTCTAACCTTAAGCCGCAGAAAGAACAATTCATCGATCCTAGTATGTTTGGAGGGCTACCTGATTCATTACAAAAAGATTCAGATTTTTTATATTCCGTTTTAGAAAATCTTCATTCTAATAATAAATCTATCCAGTATTTTATACCAATTATTGACCCGGTAGTTTCAAATGATAAAAAATTTATTATGAATGTAATTCAATTAGATCCATTTGCTGGCTATGCAAATGCCAGTTTAAGATTGCAACGCCAAAAAGATGTCATTTTGCATGCGCTAAACTCTGCGATGGAAAAGGATAAAGACTGTTATGATGTTTGTTGCACGAAAATTGTACAATGTTGCACCTACTGCCCTCGTGACCCAAGTAGTTGGATTAACAACGATCCAGAAATTGTTCTAGCTCTATATGATGGCTGCTCCGAAAATGAAAGAACTTTTATGCCTTCTTTCCATCTCATACCTTCTTTAAATTTACAAAAAGATTTTGACTTTATGTGTAAATTGCTAGAAAAAGTGGGAAATCCATCCTTTCTAATTGATCAACTTTTGTACATTGCTGAAGAAGCAGAAAATGACATTGTCATGAAAAACGTAGAAATCATTGCCTATGTAGTATCTCGACTTAATGAGAGTGACTTGAAAACTGCCCAAGCAAAATTGCATAATTACCCCCAATTTCTATCTGCCGTTGAGGCTAAACTTAAGAGCTAAAGAAACTGTATTTGTAGGGCACCGGAATATTAATAAATATTTTAATTAACCGCTTTGGTTGACTTTCATCGTAATTTTAATTATGAACTTCTATAAGGAAATGTATGTTCAAACCTGACATCCCTCCTTTTTTACCTTCACAAATCTGATTCGCTACATAAAGATATCTTAGGCACTTTAAAGCACCCCCTCCCCAGATCAAGTTACTCAATAAAAACTTCCAAGCTTCTTTCTTGACAAAGATAATTCCATTGATTTAACAAGAGAAAATAGGTGTCAAATGGAAAAAATTCTTTACAAGTTGAATCCCTTTAAAACTTCCCAAAAAACTTCCTGTTCATTCTTAAATCATGAGTTGATGAACAAGGCCTATAAATTTCATCAGACCATTCCAGGATATGCCCCCACCCCCCTTTATTCCTTGTCATCCCTAGCAAAACACCTTGGTATAAATGAGATCCTTGTTAAGGATGAATCCCCGCGCTTTGGCTTAAATTCGTTTAAAGGTCTAGGAGGCTCTTATGCACTTGCAAATTATTTATCAAAGAGTTGTGGAAAGGAACTAAGTTCATTTAAAAGCTTGAAAAATCACACCAAAAACCAACCTATGCAGACCTTTGCTTCAGCAACAGAAGGAAATCATGGAAGAGGGCTTGCTTGGGCAGCACAACAGTTTGGACAAAAAGCTTTTATTTTTATGCCAAAAGGAGCCTCAATATCCAGAGTTAATAAAATTCGTGCGTTCGGCGCAAACATCGAAGTGACCGATCTCAATTATGACGATACTGTGCGTTACGTGAATCAACTGGCTGAAAAAAATGGATGGGTGCTTGTCCAAGACACATCCTGGAAGGGCTATCAAGAAATCCCAGCTCAGATTATGCAGGGATATCTCACAATTGTTGCAGAATGGCTAGAACAACAAAAGGAACAACCGACGCATGTAATTCTTCAGGTGGGTGTTGGTTCATTTGCTGCTGCGATTGCAGTTGGGTTGCAACAAGTTTGTGATAAACCTATTGTTTTTATAATTGTTGAACCCACTAGAGCTGATTGCTTTTACCAATCAGCATGCTCGCTTGACGGAAATCCTAAAAATGCGAGTGGCGACCTTTCAACAATCATGAATGGCCTTTCCTGCGGGGACCCCAATCCAGTTGCTTGGGGCATATTAAAAAATTTATCAGAATGCTTTATAACGTGCCCTGACTCTGTAGCTGCAAGAGGCATGCGCATTCTAGGAAATCCTTTAAAAAAAGATCCCCGAATTGTGGCTGGGGAGTCAGGAGCAATTCCTTTGGGATTACTATACGAACTGTGCAAAAACCCTCAGTTAGCACCCCTTAAGAACTCACTTCAATTGGATTCTGATTCGCGCGTCCTTTTCATAAGCACAGAAGGTGATACTGACCCAGATAACTATCGTGCCGTTTGTTGGGATGGCAGATTCGGCAATTAATTGGGCATCGATAAAAGCGCTGCAAAGTCAATAATATGAGCGAAGTACTCCTGCGCAAGCAATTCATCTGTAAGGGCCACTACATATAATTTCTCCAGGAGGAATTTTAAGGGTTTGATGCAACTCGAGTGGTGATTGACAACAAGCGATATTCAAACTGAAGTCCCATAATCGAAAGCCAGCCCACCAGTGGAAGCTCTCCCCTGCCCCCTCTTTAACCTGGGCGCGCCATGGCGCAATAAATTTTAGATAGAATCTAGAGTAGTTGTCACAGATCCGAGAGCGATAAAGCTCACCTCGATTAAGATCTAACAAATTCCATTGCCGATATCTTTTGATTAACCCAGAGTCGATAAAAAATACGACCTACGAATCCTCTATTACTTAAAATGTTCTTTTTAATCCATGTTAAATTTGATCCAGATATGATCAGCATGAGCCTTGTTTTTTTTAATATAAAGATCCCAAGCAGTTTTAAGCTTTGCCCAGAAAAAGCTGGACCCGCAGACTCGTCAAAGGCGACTAAAAACGACCAATCGTTACAGTGATTAGCCAAGTCAAGAAAGAGATCCCTCCAGCTATCTCTACCAAGTCGTGGAATTCCTTGCTGTTGCATCTGTACAATGAATTCCTGCCTTTGAATTTTTTCGCTAACATAAGCTTCTGGAGGTAAACCAGAAAAGAAAAAGCTTTAGGAAATCCTTTTGCGACTACTTCTATGAGACAACTCTTACCGATGAGGCGTCTACCTTGAATAACGATTAAGCTTGCAGTTCGCTTTTTTTAAATTGTTGAAGAGTCTCTAATTCTATTTCTCTGCCAGTAAAACTTCATAAAGCGCCGATTTTTGTAATTTTATGAGAAACTAGATCTCGATTTTGAGCACATAAAATTGAAATAAGTCAATTATATGTGCTCATTATAAAATCTCGATAACCAACATTTTTGGTAACATATCATAAAGAATATTAGAGGAAAGTACTAATTTTAAAGATCTTTAACACACTGCATTTACATCCAAAGCTAGCTTAAAATGATCTAGAGCTTTTAGTACCATGTTCGCAGATTCAGAATGAGGAAAACCGAAAAAATTTTCAAATGCACGTTGATCGCTAGAAAAAAATTTATCTATGTCATCGTGATTGATCTGAAATAATCTAACACTTAAATTGCGCCTAATATCAGATTGCATCAAAAACGCTTTTGCAGCTAAATTGATAATGAGAAATTCATGGAAATAAGGTAGTTCAGGTGTTAGTTGCACAAGAATTCTGTTAACAGAAAATGATGAATGTGTTAATTCTTTAGCCTTCGTAATTCGATCCTCATCAACCTCTCTTATTTTATTTTCCGGAAAGTTGTGTAATAACTTTCGACTTTTAAGAAATTGGACGCACGCTAA
Source organism: Parachlamydiaceae bacterium (assembly GCA_013813265.1). Lineage (GTDB taxonomy): Bacteria > Chlamydiota > Chlamydiia > Chlamydiales > Parachlamydiaceae > JACCRY01. Next base: position 8,577 of record JACCRY010000009.1, on the reverse strand, counting down.
AGCAGTAGCATGGCAGGTGTACTTGATGATTTCTTCAAACTTTTCCCCATTTATATTTGAATAGGCTAATATTCCAAAATCGGAAGGAAAATCTACTTTGTTGTCATTTTTAAAAATTGAAAGTTGTTCTATAGCATGTTTTTTATTATCTCTCAACTCATGAATGTAATTGAGAATTGTCCCCTCTCTTAGCTGCTCTACATTTAAAAAATTATGATTAATATTCATAAATTGTTTTTCACATTGTTCAAAATTTTCAAAAGACCTGTCACTAATTTCAATTTTATTTTTTATTGTGAGAAGTGCTTTTTGGTAGGAAAGTGCTTCGACTTCTTTCTCCTGAGCCTCTTTTTTATGTGCCAAAGCACTATTAATGTCGTTTATTGCTTTAGAGATTTGATAAAATGAATCTGAAAAATCAATGTCTCTTTTTAAATGATCAATTTTTCGCTCTATATCGCTCTGTTGATTTAAAAGTCCCCGGCTAATCATCTCATGATTTAATTTTAAATCATTCATAACACGCAGTATATCCTGAAAGATTTGTGATTCTAGGCAAATCTCAGATGATCTTCTTTCCATGTAAGAGATACAGTCATCCTCCAATTGAATGATGCCTGAAGATGTAAATGCAGGGAATATAACATCTTCTGCAATATTATTAGAATCTAAACTTTTGTTGTTTGCTAGTTTTTCACAACTTCCCGATATATGCATAAAACTTCCTTTTTTCATTAAATCTATTTCAATTATATTATATTATGCATTAAAAATCAATAGAATTCCTTTAAGCTTTTCTCGAAGCATTTTTTGCTTCAAGTGTTGCAATGAATGTTTTACCATTGTACATAGAAGAATATGGAAAACATAGAAATCATTTTCTTCTTGCTGCTGTCAGCAGTCCTTCTGGTTGGGTTTGCTCAAAGGATCCACGTTTCATATCCCATTATTTTGGTGCTAGGCGGCGCTGCGATAAGTTTCATTCCTGGCATCGACAATATCTATTTCGATCCAAATTTAGTTTTGATGATTTTCCTCCCTCCTGTTCTTTATTATTCAGCATTTGGAATTTCATTTCGTGAATTTCAAAGAAATTGGAAAAATATATTTTCTCTCGCATTAGGCTTGGTAGCATTCACCACTGTTGTTGTTGCAATTATTTTTAAATGGATGTTTCCTGAATTTTCATGGTCATTTGCATTTGCTTTTGGGGCTATCGTATCTCCTCCAGATGCAATAGCAGTTACGTCAATTCTAAAAAGATTCAATATTAATTCTCGATTGATAACATTACTTGAGGGTGAAAGTCTCATTAATGATGCATCTGCAATCGTGATCTATAAAATTTCAATGATAGCTCTCATGACAGGAACCTCTTCTTTTAGTGAAGGCAGTAGGCAATTCTTTTATACCGGAATAGGAGGAATAGCTGTTGGAAGCCTTCTTGGCTTTCTCTTTCAAGGATTTTCAGATCGTTTTCTGGAGCCGGTTCTTGGCGTAGTTTTTTCTTTTACAATTCCATACGTGACTTATATCATTGCTGATATGCTTCATGTTTCTGGAGTGTTAGCTGTTGTTGTGAATGGGTTGATTGGAGCTCGCGTCCTTCGCACCCACCATTCTCCACAAAGGCGTGTATTAGGTCATGCTATTTGGGACATATTTATTCTTCTTTTGAATTGCTTAGTTTTCATTTTGATTGGATTGCAAATTAAAACAATATCTGCGGCAATGAGCAATCAAAAAATAATCCTCTATTCGGGGTATGCCTTCCTCATAGCTTTTACAATGCTTATTGTTCGAATGATCTGGGTTTATACAAGAGCAGCGTTTTCATATTTCAAGGCTTTAAAACATCGGGATGCTTCAAAACGCCACTCACAAATTCTTAAAGAAGCGGCTATCGTTGGGTGGGCAGGTATGAGAGGAATTGTCTCCTTAGCCGTCGCACTTGCTTTACCCTTCACTCTTCCAGATGGAATCCCACTGGAAGGTCGTAATGAAGTTGTCTTTATTACTTTCATGGTTATTTTAATTACCCTTTTAATTCCTGGAATTACTCTGCCGATGCTGATTCGCTGGCTTAATTTAAAATACCCTGATCAAAATAACGATGTGAAAAATGTCAGAAATCTTCTTGCCCAGCATGCAGAGGAGAATGTTGATTCCCTGTTTGAATCTAAAATTATCGAGAAAGAAGAATATGACTTTTTAAAAAAGTACTTCGACTCTCACCATAAAGCTTTAGAACTTGCTCATGGAGCAGAACATAATTTGACTAATATTGAATTAGCTCGAAGAAAAGTTCTCCATTTTCAGCGTGTAAAACTGCTTGAAATGTGGAAAATGGATGAAATCGATGACAAACTTTTAAATCATCTAGAAAACGAACTAGACATGCTTGAAACTCATACAATTCGAGCAGAACTAAAATTATAATAAGGTTAAAAATGTTCGGAAAAATTTTGCCCTATTCGACAGATTTTTTTAACTACTTTGAAATGCATATCGATATCTGCATTAAAGGAGCTGAATTACTGAAAAAAATGGTGACTGAAAGCCCTTCCGATCAAGTTCCAAGCGCAAAACAAATTGGTTTACTTGAAAAAAAAGGAGATGAAATTACCCGTCAGTGTATTGAAGAATTGCATAAAACTTTTATTACCCCTTTTGAACGTAATGACATCTACCATTTAATGACACGCATGGACGACATTTTAGACGCTGTAGAAGATGTTTCAGCACGCATTGTCGTTTATAAATTGGAAACGCGTACAAAACCAATAATCATTACAGACATCTTAGTAATAGCAATCACAGAACTTAAAAAAGTTGTTTTAGGAATACGCACAAAGGAATCCTTAAAAGACATGAAGCCTGCATTAAATCACATTCATAAACTTGAAAATGAAGCTGATGATTTGTCACGAGAGGCAATTGGGGCACTCTTTGTAGAAGAAAAAGATCCCATTGATTTAATCAAATGGAAGGAAATTTACGAAAAATTAGAAGAAGCAACTGATTGCTGCCAATCTGTTGCAAATATTATCGAAGGTATCATCATGGAAAATAGCTAATGCTCCTAACTCTTGTAACGATAGCCATAATCATAGCCCTGCTATTTGATGTGATGAACGGGTTTCATGATTCCGCTAATTCGATTGCTACTGTTGTATCTACCAGAGTCCTTTCACCCAAGGCTGCCGTGCTTTGGGCTGCATTTTTTAATCTCGTTCCTATGTTTATTTTTGCTCCTCATGTGGCTGACACTATTTCTAAAATTGTTATCATTGAAGCACATGATTTTACTTTTTTTTATGTGATTTGCAGTGGACTCCTAGGTGCCACAATATGGGACCTCATCACTTGGTGGTGGAAACTACCTACCAGTTCATCCCATGCTTTAATTGGTGGTTTATCAGGTGCCGGATTTGCTTATGGAGGCCCTGATGCATTACAATGGCCGTTGCTGTTTACCACCTTTAAATTTATTGTATTAGCTCCTTTGATCGGTTTTACATTGGGTTTCATCTTCATTATATTACTGTATTGGATTTTTCAAAAAAAACATCCTTCATCAATTGACAAGGGGTTTAGAAAGGCACAACTATTTTCTGCTGCACTGTATTCAATTGGACATGGAGCCAATGACGCTCAAAAAACAATGGGTGTTATAATGGCACTTCTTATCGGCGCCGGAATGATTTCAAAAGAGGAAAATTTATCATTATCAAATATAAACACTTATTGGATTGTTTTGTCGTGCCACTTAGCTATGAGTCTAGGCACTGCCCTTGGTGGTTGGCGCATTGTACAAACAATGGGAATGAAAATTGCCAAAATACAGCCTATTGGAGGATTTTGTGCTGAGACTGCTGGAGCAATTACTCTCTTTGTTGCAACGCACTTTGGAATTCCTGTTTCAACCACACATACAATCACAGGATCAATCATTGGGATTAGCTCTGCTATCTATCGTCCTTCACGCATCAAATGGGGCATTGCAACGAAGATTTTGTGGGCATGGATATTAACAATCCCAGCCTCTGCATTAATTTCTGGTGGGTTCTTTCACCTCTTTTCAAGAATTTTTTAAGCTCAACTAATTGTGTAAAAATTAACAGCCTTTTTTCTTCTGCAGAATTACATTCACCAGTGCCTCTGTCTTAATTCAGACACCTTCAATGCTTAATTGGCAATCAATTTGACATTATACTTTTAAAGCACTTATGATAAGTAGCAACTATCTCAATGTTTTTGAAAGGACACTACAATGAATGACACACAAACGGAATGGCTTACATATGCAAAAAAGTCTTTAACTGCTCAGGGAAATACATTCGTTATGACTGGAGAAAACTGTTCCTACCTTCTTGAATGTAAACAAGTGGGTATACTTTCACCCGAGTTAGCAAACTTTAAGAAGGAACTATCAGAAATTGCAGCACAAAAAGTTTCTGAAAGCGAACTGTCATTTTTAAAACTACATCCTGAAGCTGCATCTAGTGAATTATTTCTTAAAGCCTGCAAACCACTTCTTGAGGTTAATAAAGAAAATCCAGATTGGAATTTAATCAAAGAAATGATTAAGTCTTCTGTGAAGCAGTTTTACCTAGCGGATCTTTCTATATTCGGACCAGAAGCGATCAAGCCTTTACTGGAAGACCTTTATTTCTGCGCAACAATCAAAGATTCAGATGAAAGAAAAACCTTGGGTTTTCTCTTATTCTCGATCACTCCAGCACTTCCTTACGGCGATGTGAAGGTCATTAACTATTTTTTAACAAATGAACGATCAAGCTCAGAGTTGCAAAAAATTCTCATGGGATTTATAGTAAAAATCCTGCCTGAGACAAAACGCATTTTTCTCTTCGCTCGCCCCACAGACACATCTGCTTTGAAATTGTACGCATCCCTGGGCTTCAAAAATGATGAAACCCCATTTCATGATCCTAATCACAAAATTAATCATCCATCTATGACATCCCTTGAATATAGAATAGAAAATTCAAAAATTCTGCAAAGCGCTGTCAATCTTTTGTAGAGATTTAAAGTGACTCACCAAAAGAGCAAGGGTAGGTTAGATAAAAATTCAATAAACCTTTCAGACCACCCAAAATTGTATTATAACTTGTATTGCAATATCCCGAATTACAATCGATAAAGGTAACTTTGGTGGCGGTCATGATGATCTTCACGTATGTGATACCTCCCTAGAGAAGTAAGAAATTTACCATTTTATTTTTAAAGGCCTAGTACGTCATCGACGTACTAAGCTGACAGAGGAATTTGTGGAGATTTTTAGTCAAAATTGGATTTTTGCTAATTTTAAAAATATCAATTCGCTATTTCATTTTATGTCAGACTGTTAACTGTATGATATAAGTTCTAATAAACTGTTCTCTAATTTGTTTTGATTGTTTCACCGAAATTTTTTAGAAATATTTCTCTAGTATTTTGAGACGAGCAAAGGGTTTATATTTAATCTAAGACAACTAGATATGGAGCTTCTTGTTTGCCTCCCTATTTGGATTAATTTCATCAAATTTTTAGTTCGAATCCAACTCATTCCTGAATGAATTCATGCAGATGCCTCTAAAACATAAATGCATGAAAGATATAGACTAAGACAGAGTCGTTCAAAAAAGAAATGGTTTATGCCCTCACCCCCCTAAAGAATATTCTTAATAGGCGATGTTTTATTCGTCGAGAAATCTACCTTCCATAAATTCTTTTTTCTTGAGGTCTTAGAAGAAAATATTACATCAAAAAAAGGAGCTTGATTCAGAAAAAAGAGTTCAAACTGTCCACAAATCGAGTACCTCTCCTTCATAAAATGTATGATTAGTAACTTTCTAAGATTAAAATGCGCAGCTAAAATGAGGTTGCTAGATTTTTTTGTTGAAATATTTGAAAAAAAATATATAGTCAAAAATAACCTAAACAAGGAGGATTGTATGAGATTTTTAGCTTTAACTAGTCTTTTTCGAATCAGTATTTTGGCGATGGTCATGACATTATCAGCTGTGTCACTTAATGCACAGCCAAGCCAAAATCCAAATGCTAGACCATCTACAACCACTGTAGAACGGGAAAATAATACTGTGAGAACGGAGAGAGATAACAACACCGATTGGGGTTGGATCGGCCTTCTCGGCTTGTTCGGTCTTGCTGGCCTTTTACCGAAAAAACGTATCGATCACGATCATGATCGTAATGATAACACAACAAACCGCCCATCAAATAGATAAGAAGCTCAAACAGAATCGCGAAGCCCGGCTTCGCGATTCTTTTTATACGCCACAGCGTTAATAGTTTTTTTTGTCGGACCTTATTCAGCTCATACTCTTTTCTTTCTTTTCTTTCTGTTTATTATTGAATAAGAATTTTCTAGCCTTGCAGGAGCAACGCCCAGAGGGGGTTAACGTTGCATGTCAAAATCACTGCATCCCCTCTTAACAGATGATGATGCTTCATCCCGTTATTACTCTCTAGATGCTGCCTAATGATGAAAACATCTTGTGTGTCTATAATTTAAAATTGGGGACTTGCTTTGTTCAAAACCCCTGTTCTTTAAAATTTTCAATTTAAGCATTAATTCATAAAATGTCTTGCAAAATTAGGTTTCTTGTGCTAATATAGAGTAAGTCGCTTTTGAAATTATAAATAAGGAGAAATTATGCAGACTACAGATATTTCATACGCCAAAACTACATTCAATCATTTAGTAAATCCAAATCACATAAGCTATACTTGTGATGGGATAAACAAAATTAACGAGACCCAGACTAATCCGCATGGTAATGAATACGGTTTAAGATGCATTTCCAGCACTGCTGAAGAAATTCAACAAGTTATTACCGCGAAATTTCCCGCCACCTTGAATTCCTCCAGTGTATTTACAGAAATGTATCTACAACATACCACCAACGGTATTATTGAAAATTGGCATCTGCGCCTCCATTATACTCCACAAGATCATCGTGTTGTAGAGTTATTTAATTCTAATATCGAAGGTCAAAAAGTAAGACCAGATCATTCTGGACTCATTTTGCACCTAGATCCAGAAATTTCTGCGCGTGATAAAGAATTCTTTGAGCACGGGGAATATCAAACAAAATATATTCCAGCCATAAAACTAATCCTTGAGATTGCACAAGAGCAAAGAATGATAGAAGTTGAGGAAGTTAACAAGTTAACGCATATTTTATCAGCCAACAAGTTAATCTAAATCTAAAGAAAACTTGCTGTAATGCATCTCCAGAAAGGATGTGTCGCCGAATTTGTAAATGGCCTTTTCAATCATTGCTTTTAACGCAATTGCTTTTTTGAAGACAAGTTAAGGCCTTTAGTGTTAGTAAATATCCATAGACCCGGTACAGCATAAAGCTCCACGGCCCGAGCGCGTGGAGTTGCAAAACCAAGTGTTTAAAGCTGTGGCAACGGCGGCTGAAGCCTGTCGCCATTTTACGTCTTAAAAATTCAATTTCAACCTTACGATTTACATTCTCAAGGAGCAATGCTGCTCCAATCCTATTTGAATTCCATAAAATTATAAGCATAAAAAATAATAAATTATAATTACTGTATAATAGAATTAGTAACAGTACTATTCTGTTAAATCAAAGGTTTTATGGGTGATAATATACCAATAGAAAGTAGCCCCCGGCAAACGATTACAATACAACCAACTACAACACAAGTATTAAAATCTCAAAATCAATTAATTGTGGATAAAGTTGCCAATGAAATAACTAAAATATTAGGTCGAATCAAAAGTTTCGGAAGCGACCTCCAGAAAACAATTAATGCTCAAAGCACCATTATCCATACAAAGCGCCCATCTTGCAATGATGGGTCTAATAGTGCGCGGGAAATAGACACAAAAAATTGGGCTATGGCTGTTAAAAAAGATATAATTAAAAGTCCCATACACGACCAAAGTTATGACTATGAATTAAGTCTTGATGCCAGAAAAGAATTAGATAATGAAAGTTTAAATAAATGTAAATAGAGAAATAGATGAATTGTTAGGGATAGAGAGCGAAGAAATAGAATCAAAAAGCCAATCGGAAAATGTATCTATAAGAAAAGAAGAAACGAATTTAACAAGCCAAAGTGAAACTGCTAAAACTTTAGAAGCAGAAGACGAAAAATTTTCAGAAGTAGAAATAGAGCCAAAGATAAGCCCTAAAAAATACACTAAACAGGAAAAAATTGAGATCTTTGAAAAAAAAGTTCAAGTTTTTTTAGAAAATCAAGATTCAGCTGAAGCTTACAAGCAAGGAACTTCTATTATAAACAAACTTAAATGCGATAATGAATTACACGATACTATAGTCGAAAAAAATCCAGGTATATCTGAAGCATTTTCTCAAAAATATATTCCAATAAAAAACGAATGTCAAATGAATAAATTTATGAATTTGGCAAAAAATAAACCTGAAAATGGGCATGGTTCAAAATAGGCAAAAAATGGGTAACAAATGACAATCAGAATCCTGTCTACATTCAGACCGGTTTAAAAAATATTAATATAGAAGCAGGTAAGTTTTTTAAGCGACTTTCTTAAACAGC
>JACCRY010000218.1 GCA_013813265.1 Parachlamydiaceae bacterium | reverse complement strand
TCGTAATGTCTTGCCGTCCATAGACACAACTTCATGCTTTGATTTCATTCGAAGGTGGTCAGCCCAGTCAATCAAAAATTGACTAAATAAATTGTTATCAATAATCCCAAACGTTCGAGTAAAAGTGTCATGAGATGGAATTCCGAATGGCAAATGCACATATTATTTAATCCAGTCTTTTAGGTGTTCAGCTGTGTCTGTAATAGCCACCCAATCGTCAGCACCGCAAACGGTGCCAACTAAGGCTATAAAAATGATGGAAGTTAGAGGATGTTTCTTGATTTTTTCACTGCGAGGGTCTGGAATTCTTTCTGTCAGTTCAATGATTTTTAGCTTATTTCCTAATAAAGGGTTAGCCGATTCATTCTCAGACATTGGTAATACCATGTTTTTAATGTGGAGATACCAAACTACAATCTAGCCTTGAAATTTTCAATCAATTTTTATAAAGCAATCGCCCTCTCGTGGACCCGCAAGTTCATATTTATTCCGAGTTAATATTTATCATTTTTTTAAATGATTTTATTCTATTTATTAAACTTGCTTTAATAGCGCTTTTGATGGAGAATGAAAACCCCTCGAATTATAAATGGAGACTGTATGCTATCAAAGACGGACTATCTGCATGATATAAACTGTCCTTTTGCTCCCGAAGATATGGATTATTTTAATGAGTTTAGTAAATCCTTTGTATGGGAAGGGGATGCTTCGAATCAAAGTGTTTTAAGGGGTAGAAAGATCGAGTCTCAAGTCTTTTTATATGATTTCTCTAGAATTCATAACGAAAAGTATAATTATGTAATGAATAGTAAAGAGAAGATACAAACAGAAATCTCAGATTTGGCAGCAAAAGCCTTTTTCGAATTTGTTTATCGAAAGACAAATACAGAAGAATTTAAATATCCTTTATCGAAAATGAATAAATGCATAGGGTTTGCTGCGTCAGCAAAGTCCCCGCATAAGGTCTATTGTGCATTTTCTCAAGATAGCATTACACATGAAGATAGGGAGCCGGCTCAAAAATTAAATAAAATGTTAGCTGTTTTTAACAGGGAAAATTTGGGTTTTGAGTTAGAGCTTGTCAACATCCCTACAAATTTTCAACATATAGCAATGCGATCGTTAGGTCAAAATCTTAATGAGCAAGCAAACAATGAATTAACTCAACCAAGAAGCCGTTGTGCTGAGCCTGCATTGTTAATTGCTTTAAATAAAGCTGGGTCTGTTAATAAAGTTTCAGATATTCATTTGAGTACATTCGGAGCTATCCCTTGGAAAAATAAGTATAAATTAGGAGTTGAAGATTTTGCCATAAAAGGTTTTGAAAAGCCAGTAAGAAGGAATATAACCTATTTAGGCGATGATAATGTAGACTATTTAATTCTAGAAGTTGGTCAAAATGAAATTGGATATTTAGATCGTTGGAAACCATGTGCATGTCATTGTGAGCAGTTTTTTAATAATATGATTGCGGTGGCTATTGCCGGAAATGATGAAAGAGGAAGATACCGATCTCCAACACGAAGATTTTTATAAGTTATCAGGTTTAGTAGACTTTCAACATTTATTGCCATTGTATGATAAAAGTGGTCCCCTATTAGGATGTAGCGGTCATACGCTAAAATGTTGCTTCTGGATGTAGTGTCACAGGTTTTCAGCCTGAAAATAGTGTGTTGGTTTTACCTGGGGCGTTTCCCTAAGCAGTAATAAGGAAGACTTTCAGTCTTCTTGGACATTTTACGGCTTAACAGACATGAGTCTTAAAGTGCCCTGGCAGGCGAAGACCTTCCTTATTACAGCCTTGGGCAACGCCCTAGGCACACATGTCAGCTAAACAAAAGTATCTCGGCGCACCTATGTCGAGTTAGATGCTAACCGCACGAAAGCTGCCGATTTTTCGTTAACAAATTACGTTCCAAAACTATCAGTTTGATTAAAGCAGATGCAAATGGATGCTTACCAAAGACTGATAGCAATATCGAGGTTAACGTCCGATAGAATGTCGAGCTACTGTAGTGTGCTCTAGTTTTTTTTTAAAAGGAATGATGCTGACCAAATACTGATACTGACTTTGTCTCCTATAGGGAAACCAGAAATTTCTAAAATTACGCTAACAGTTAAAACTTATTAATCTTGACTTTAAGCGAGTTTTGATATAACTTAATCTTTTATGGAATCTTGTTTTTTTTATAGCAAGAAAGTTTCACATATTTAAAAAATATAAAAAATCTGGCAAATAAATTTAACTAAAAAACATGTCTAATATTATGACGATCTTTGCTGAATGTTGGCCTAAAATTGAATCGCTTACGCTAGACGAATTTCGTGAAGCCTTCGACGAAGTTTGCGATCATATCCCATTTGTCAGTACTCTTTCAAATGTCATCTGTGCTGTTCAAAAGAACCTATACCTTTCAGAAATGAAATACAATGGAACTTTAGCGGGCAATCGCTATTATACACGCTTGGAAAATAAAGACTTTGAGCGCTACTGGCTTCTCTTTGTCCCCATATTCAATCTATTTGCAGCCGCCGCATTTTCAATTGAATGCGCTAACAATGCAGTCCTCGCAACTAAATTCTCCGATTGTAATGAATTTGCGGAGCCCACATTCGATGAGGATATTTCCGAAAATTCTGAGCAAGAAATGCTGAATAAGTTGTTTTCTGATCCAATTGATTTACCATTAGTAATTAGCTCTAAGAAGCAAAAAAAAACAAAAAATATTTTGAAGGTGAATGATTTTATAAACGTGCCTGATGAGATCATGAACGTGATTTATGGCAAGTTTCAATTATCAGCCCTTATCTCTTTTTCCAAAACTTGCACGCAAAATTGGACTTCGGTCAACGAATATAAAAAGCTTTTAGGTACCAAAATAAATTGGCTTTCCAGATTACAGCTTCTCGCATCTAATGGCTATGCGCATAAAGCCTATTGCTTTTGCCTTAGCTCAAGTTTAGGAGTTCCAAATTTATCAATACACCTAAAGGAAAGTGTCCATTCAAAAGAAGTTTTGTTGGATCATTTTCTTCTAAAGAAGAAAATGCGGTTAGAGACTCAATTAAATCCATTAGAATTAGAAAAATTTAATCGTGATTGCACGATTTTTCTTTTTGAATATGGGACAGATGAGCAACTTTTCAGCTACATCGAAAAAGAAATCCACCAATTACAAGGAGTAGGAGTAGAAGTTCCATTTAATTTAAAATTGATGAACGTTAGATGGTTAGAAGCATTTGGAGATTCTTTTTTTCCTTTGTTGAAGAATGAAAGAATGACCCGATTTTTTCCTTTATTACATGAAGAAGAGAAATTGGGAATTCTTCCTCTTCTTTTAAACGTCTTAAAACGATATATCGATGTGAAAGTGAAAAAGGCTTTTAACAAAAAGGCTAACAAAAACAAGGAGTTCAATAATATATATTTGAAACTTTCTAAGCTTTCTTTTAAAAAAAGATTAGAGGTATGTGAAAAGAAATATTTTGCTCTTGAAGATGAGAGCGGCAAGTTAATGGAAAAAATAAAAAAGATTGAAGCTAAGAAAACGACGCTTTTTAGGCTACGCAAAGAGATTTATACATGCCTTTATCAAGAAAATTCCAAATCAATGCTATGGAATTTAAACCAAATTAAAAGCAACGGCGGTCTTGTAACTGCACGAATTATTCATTATCTGAAAAGCACAGAGTTCATCGAATCTTCAGATAAAGTCAATGATATGTATTTGTCAGAGCAATTTACTGCATTTCATAAATTAAGCTATGCTGACCATTGTTCATGTACTGAAGAGATTATTTTGGAAATATGTTCAACTGAAAATTTCGAAGAAATGAATACTATCAGAGAAAAGAAATTTAAAACTCTTGTGAGAATATTCGTAGAGAATGATATATCCATTGCTCGGCTCTTGGGCTCATTTTTTATAGGACTGAGTGGAAATGTTAATTTCAATATAATTATTATAAGGGAAATCTTAAACAATATTATCCCAAAAAAAGATATAAAAAAAATAGAAAAAATGTTTTTAAGCATTTGGCAAGATCCATCTGTCAATGCTTTTATTGACTATTGCTTGGAACTGCCAAAAAATTGCCAGGCTATTTACTTAAGTGCTCTCCTATTTTACAATTCTAGATCTTATATTGGGATGGCCTGGAATATTCGCCAAATTTACAAAGAACGCGAACTAAATCCAGCCGATTATCCCCCCCTTACTCCAGAAGCCTATCAAGAAGCATTTTTTACAAGGAAGCTATGACTCAACCACACCTTTCAGTATTAGCGGCAGAGGTAATGCAACATTTTTCAGAACAACAGTGTCGCATTGTTGTAGATGGAACTTTAGGTGCGGGAGGCCATTCTGAACTCTTTTTACAAAATCATCCTGAAATTGAATGCTTGATCGGTATCGATCAAGATCCTACAGCTTTAGCCATTGCGCGGGAACGTCTTTCTCCATGGAAAGATAAACTACTCTTAGTCCGGGGAAATTTTTGCGATCTCGCACAGCATTTGCGAACACACCACATTGCGAAAGTAAATGCGATATTACTGGATCTAGGCGTTTCTTCGATGCAATTGGATCAGGCTGAAAAAGGGTTTAGTTTTATGCGTGAAGGGCCATTAGATATGCGCATGAATCCAGATGCACCTTTAAGTGCACTTGAAGTCATTAATGAATATACAGAAAATGACCTTGGCCGAATTTTTAGAGATTATGGGGAAGAAAAGCAATGGCGAGCTGTCGCAAGAGTGATCGTTCAAGCCCGAAGTAAAGAAAAGATTCTGACAACATTGCAGCTTTCAGATCTGTTGATGCCTTTGTTGGGTTGGAAGAAATCTAGAGGTAGTAATCCGATGACTCTCGTTTTTCAAGGCCTTAGGATTTTTGTGAATCGGGAATTAGATGTTTTAAGGGAAGTGCTACCTCAGACTATTGAACAGTTAACTCCTGGTGGTCGAGCTGCAATTATAACTTTTCACAGCTTAGAAGATCGCATTGTCAAAGATGCATTTCGATTTGCCGCAAGCGATAAAGAAGATAACGAGGGTATGGGCTGCGGGATATTTTTGGACAAAAAACCACTTGCTCGAGTTTTAACAAGAAAACCAATCCTTCCTTCTGCAGAAGAAATGGATCGAAATTCGCGTAGCCGAAGCGCCAAGCTTCGCGTTTTGGAGAAATTAGAATAATGGTCAGTCTAGAACCCTATTCACACCTTTCTTTAGGGATTTCCATGCGCATCATGTTGTGCATGTTGGTTGCAGTCGGATTTATCTATAGTTATATGGACAAACAAAATGCGCTCATGGAAGTGCGTTTGATGATTCCCACTGTGATGAAGGAACTAAGAGCCATCCAAGAGGAGAACATTAGGCTGCAATATGAGATTGCGCGTTTTGAGAGCCCAATGAATCTATTAGAGCTAATCAAAAAGCCCGAATTCAGTCATTTACAATGGCCAAATTCACAGGTTGTTGATGTAGAGTAAGTTTTAAGAGGCTTGTGTTAATGGATGTGTCGTATCTTTTTACCGGTATCACATAGTCAAAGTTCTAACTTAATGGTCGCTGCCGGTCTAGTACGTTATCGCATTTGAATTGTCGGTTTGGACGAATATAGGGTCACTTTTAATAGTCACCGCGGGGTAAGCGTAACTTTTGTCCATCTACATTTTCTTTGTGCTCTTTGCGCCTTTGCTGCTTCTTTGCGTTAAAAAAAATTAATCTAGTACACTGTCCGTTAAATCTGATTCAAATAAAACTTCTTTAGCGTAGTTTAACCCTCTAATTCTATTTATGTGGAAAACTAGATTTTTTTTTAACGCAAAGAAGCAGCAAAAGGCGCAAAGGGCGCAAAGATCATTGAGAGCTCGGATGGGTAAAATTGACGCTTACAACCCCGGGAGCTTTCACGTTGCCCAAAACGACAATATAGATGCGATGACTTAAGGTTTGGTCAATCAAATTTCTTTTCCAAATGTGAAGTCGACTAAAGTAGCTCGACATTGAATGTCGAGCTACTTTAAATCAGGCTGACTTTAAAAATGCTTGTATGTTAGCAAAATAGTTTGTCACTAATGTGTCAATAAACTCAATTTATAAAAATACTCATTTAATATTTTAATTGCTTGGAAATAGATTTTTAAAAAGACAATTTTTTCTTATTTCTAATTTAAAAGAATTTTAATCTTGATTATAATGTTAGTTTGTGGGATGATTTAAATTTAAGTGTTAAAAAAAATCAAAAAATTGAACTGATGCGTCACTGAAAAAAAATGCAGTCGGCGGTCATAATAGAGGGGTAATTCTAATGGATCCTATAATTTCTGCAAAATTAGATTTAAATAATAATCTTTCAAAAAAAATAGCAACTAATAAAGCGAAAGTGGATGTTGGGGTATTGAATGATGCTCATTTTCCAAAATTCATCAAATGGATTCGTGAGCCAAGCGAAACAGGTGCCGATCTTGCTTTAAAAATAGGTTTCGTTGCCTTAACAGTACTCGCAGCCCTTACAATAGTTGGACTCATAGTTGTCATTCCAGGAATGATCATGGGTGGTATCGAATGGAATCGTCAAATACAAGTAGTCCAAATTCCAAAACCTCCTGTAGAGAACCCAAAAACCGAAGAACAAAAGAAAAAGAGGAAACAAAAAAGGGGTGAATCTAAAATTTCTTTAATTGCTTCAGGAAAAACTGAAAACAAAAAAGAGATTGATCTAAGTTCATCGATTGGTAAGAAAGGACAAAATTTAAACCTCTTTATTGGGCACTCTGCCAGCGATAGCGATAGCGATGATTCAACAATAACTTCTTCCGATCAAGATTCTTCTGAATCTATAACAGAAATAATCTCAACGGAATTAGAGTTGAGTGAAGCCGGACGCGTTAAAATGAATGAAAGTATTTTGTTAAAAATAAATGTCATACAACTTCGTGAGCTACTTAATAGCAATGGAATCTCCTTCATCATTCCTACCCAACAACCATTTAACGTGAATGCTTATTGGAAATTAAAGGTTCACAATTCGAAGTCAGAGTCCAAGGAACATCCTCAGATGATAAGTATCAAAGCTCTGGATTTCTCTGAAAATATGAGAAAATCTAACACAGAACCTCTCCGAGCAATATTAAATGACATTGAACCAATTGATCGTGTAGACCATTCATTAATGAACGACCGTCCTGACTCTGAACCTCAAGTTGTAGAGCTGCCCGATGATTATAAAAGTTTAAGTTCTGAAAGTTCTCTTGAAGAAGATCCTTTGAAGAAAGATTTAGTTGAGACTCTAGATCTAATTAATATGCCCTCAACTGATAATCAAGATGACAGTGTTCAAAGCGCTCTAGTGATACAAGAAAATGTTGTACCAGTTCTAAGTTCAAAGGATGAGAAAAGCTTGAATAATCTTGCCAAGATAAAAGAAAATCAAATTATTGATATTTATGTAGATGATGTGGTTTCAGAACCTTATGATGATGTCAAGAAGGGCTATGTATGGAGCACTGTAAGTTGGCTTGCTGGGTATGGAACAAACAATGATAACGACATAGCTAAAATAGAAAACTTGATGAATAGATCACTTTATGCACATTCTAAAGGATGCAAATCCGTTAAGCCTCAATTGGAAGAGTCCCTGAAAGGGCTTAAAAATTTGAGGGATCATTACCTTTCAAATGGAAGAAATTCTACATCAGAAATTCTAGTACGAATTATTCAAGAGGTTGAAATGGCTCTCAATCCTAAACAAGAAAGGGCTAGGATGCCTTTAATGCTACTTGATGTGTGAGTAGGAAAGAGAAGAGCTGTTAAATTGCCATTGGTATCAGCCCAGACACCAATGGTTTTTCAAAACGTTTCCTTTTTAAAAATTAAACTAGTACATTGTAAATGTTAAATTGGATGCATTGGGCTAGCCTGATATTCCTTTACAGAACCTTGAAAAGCGCGGTTTCAAAATCTTTCGGCGTTTTCGGCTGACCTATCATAAATCTCTTCATGACTTTATCCTTCCTTACCATTTTCTCAGTAAGAAGGCCATTCTTATCCAGCTTTAAAGAAATATAGCTTTTTGTAGATGCATAGAGGCGTATGCGCGTTAGATGATATAGCCACAGTGCTGCTGGCGGAGGAGCTCCAAACCGATCTCTGACCTCTTCCCAGATTGTATCGATATCTGTAAAAGTTTCAACCTCACCCAATCTTTGGTAAATTTCAATCCGCAAATTAGTTTCGCTAACGTACTCCTCAGGCAGCCTTGCATCGAAAGGGAATTCGAGCTTAGTTTCACATGGTAGAGCTGGTGTAGCACTTCCTTGGAGCCGTTGAACAGCTTTTTTTAAGAGCTTGCAATAAAGATGAAAACCAATAGAAGCAACTTGCCCGGATTGCTCAGTTCCCAACACATTTCCAGCGCCACGCAATTCCAAGTCACGCATCGCAACTTTCATGCCCCCACCATATCCTGAGGATTCTGCTAAAGCATTTAGTCTTTTACGTGAGAGCTCTGCCATGCCACGCATGCTTCGTACTAAAAAGTAGGCATAGGCGCGACGATTCCAACGCCCGACTCTTCCTCGAAGTTGATACAAATCTGCCAGTCCAAACTGGTCGGCCCGGTCGATCAAAATTGTGTTGGCATTAGGAATGTCAATACCATTTTCAATAATCGTTGTTGCGATCAGTATATCAGCTTGACCGCTTTTGAAGGCGTGGAATACCTGATCTATATCGTCTGAGTCCATTTGACCATGGCAAATGACAATATTTGCCTGAGGAAACAGTTTCTTTACTCGATTTCCCATTTCATAGATCGTTTCAACACGATTGTGAATGATATAGGCTTGTCCGTCACGTGCTAGTTCACGGGCAATAGCCGTTTTAAAAGCCTCTTCGGATGCGTCTGTAATGACAGTTGTGATCGGTAAACGGTCTTGAGGTGGCGTGTTGATCACTGAAAGATCGCGTGCGCCAATTAGAGACATGTAAAGAGTTCGCGGAATAGGTGTGGCAGAAAGCGTGAGGCAGTCGACCCCAACTTTTAACTTTTTAAGTGCCTCTTTTGCTTTGACACCAAAACGTTGCTCTTCATCAATGATGATCAGACCAAGTTCTTTAAAGATCACATCTTCGCTGATGATGCGGTGCGTTCCAATGACGATGTCTATCGCCCCGCTTGCTGCACCTTTGAGCGTTTCTTTAATTTCTTTGGCAGACCTAAAGCGAGAGAGCACTCCAACAGTGACAGGAAAATTGCTCATTCGTTCGATGAAACTTTCATAATGTTGCATCGCAAGGACTGTTGTGGGAACAAGGACGGCTACTTGTCTGCCTCCATCAATGACAGCCTTGAAAGCTGCACGCATGGCAACTTCTGTTTTGCCGTAACCTACATCTCCGCAGACCAAGCGGTCCATGCATTTTTCTGAAAGCAAATCGGCTTTAATGGCAGCGATGGCTCCCAATTGATCTTCCGTTTCGACATAGGGGAAATCTTCTTCAAAGGCGAGCATGTCTGGTCCATCTGGCTTGTAGAGAGCTCTTGCAGCGAGTTGACGTTTTGCATAAAGTTCAAGTAATTCTAGTGCATAGCCTAGAATCGCTTGTTCAGTTTTTTCGCGCGTGCGCTTCCAACGACCTTCTCCCAATCCATGCAATTTAGGGCTCTCTTCATTTGCCCCGATGTATTTGGTGACCAGGTGTGCCTGACTTAATGGAACGTAAAGTTTTCCATTTTCTGAATATTCGACTACTAGAAACTCGGTTTCAATACCCAGATGGTCAGTGCGCCTTTCCAAGCCCAGATAACGACCAATTCCTTGGTTAAAATGAACGACCAATTCTCCTGGCTGCAAATCAAACGTTTCTAAGGGGGCTGTGTGATAGGTGCTTCGATGTTTTTGCCTGCGGATTTTGAATCGTTGAGTGATTTCAGTTACCGGGAAAAGCAGGAGATTTTCATCTGGAATTGCAATGCCTGACGATAGGTAGCCTAAAGTAAAATGTGTGTGCTTAGGCAAAGCGATCTGACTTTCAAGGATCTTTTTCTCAAGATTTTCTTTTTCTAGGTCACTGCTGCATAAAAAATGCACTTCCAGGTCACTTGAGTGCCATTGGTTCAAAGACGAAAGTAATTCATGTCCAGAGCTTTCTTCAAGTGTCGGGACTAAGAAAGTTGTGATAGGCAGAAAAGCATGCTGCCAACGCGACGCCTTAAACTTACGATTAAACAATTCGAAGCTTAAAGGCTGTAAAAAATGATTTTTTGGGTCAACCTTTGGTTTTGGGGCCTCACGTTTTACTGGACTGAGTTCTTCAATATGCTGCTGAGGCCAGAACAGTTTTTGCAAAGGTTCCATTTGATCGAGCAAGCTTTCTATGCTGCTGAAGGAGCCTTTTGGGGAGCCACACATGGCAATGAGGGAAGCATAACGGTCTTCAAGGGCCAAAAGATCATCAAAGACAACAATGACTTTATTACCCAAATAATCTAATAAAGAAGAGAGTTTTGGTTGCCCTTTAAGCAGTTCAAGTTCCTGTGCTGGAGTGATTTGCACAGCTTCAACTCGACGGATTGTTTTTTGGCCTATTGGATCGTAGATCCGTATCGATTCAAGCTCATCACCCCAAAATTCCAGTCTATATGGATCGGGAAGTGAGACAGGAAAAATGTCGATAATTCCACCACGGACAGCAAATTCTCCTTTATCGCTTGCGACAGCGCTCCGCTTGTAGCCCATGGCATTGAGCCGGGCGATCAACGGTTGGAATGGGAGCACTTCTCCAATTTTCAAGCTCAAATAGAGTTCAGTGAAGGATTGGGGAGGAAGAAGACGTTGAAGGCATGCCTGCAAATTGCTAATAATGATACAGGGTATTGTGTCGGATATAAGTCTTTGGAGCAATTGATAGCGTTCGCCTACAGTATCTGGACTTGGAGCGATGCTTTCAGAGGGTAACGTTTCCCATGCGGGAAAATCAAATACTTTGACATCTGTAAAAAATGTGAAGTCATGGAAAAGGCGCGTCTCTTCGACGCTGCCACCTGTGAGTATAAGGATGTGCTTCCCAGTTGATTTTTGGGCGAGAGCGGCAATAAGTGCTTTTGGAGCATTCCAAAGCTCTTCGATGAGAACAGTGTCACCACGCTGCAAGGAAGCTTGTAGTTGTTGTACGCGTTCACCTTCTAAGAGTCTCTGTAACATTTTTGGTTTCTCTTTATAGTGAGTTCAATTCACAGTTTACCCTTATCGCTTGGGTCATTAATCAATTGACATCGCTCGTTTAAAGAAACACTCCTGTTGATAGAAGCGTGTTACTGAGCATACAGATCAGTTTAATTGTCTAATGAATTTTTTGAAACAATTTCACTATCTTCTTTAACTAAAGATTCAGTATTACAAGAAGAAAAAAGTTGGTAGATCGAATAGACTGTTCCAATAACTGGAAGAAAATACAAGATTCCTACGGCAATTTTTGTGATGGGTTCTTTTAGTTTTTCCCATGTGGAAGAAGCCATTTCTAAACTAGGTTCTTCAAGGGAAGGGTCATCTAAAGAGAAAATGGGCTCATAAGCAATCGCATTTCGTATATCTTCTTCTGTAATGACCACAGGTATGCATTGATGGACGTAACTTGTAACCTTTTTTTTAGGAAGGGGCTCTATTATATTCACTGCATTTTGTCTCTCCATATCTACAAATCTTGGGACGGGAGAGCCTATGGCATTATCTCTATCTGCTTCTGTAATTACGACGTCCCCCAGCGAAACCCGCTGATTTTCATCTGAAGCTTTAGAGGTGAGATTGTATCCCAAAAGTTCTTTAAAGGCAGAAACGACTGCTTCCGAAATGATGGCAGCTATTTCAAAGAGGCCTTGGCCAATTTTATAAAGCCCCAATAATTGTTGAAAGAAGGGGAAAATGCCGGCAATATTTTTATAATCAATTGAACTTTCCATAAAACCTGAGTTATTTAGTGGATGTTGTTAGGAATATACTCTAATTTATGTGGTTTGTCAATGTTACTTTGTGTTAATTTGTTGCAAATCTTGGTTGGCGTTGTAAACGTAAAATTCGGTTACGAAATTAATTGAAATATACAACTAAATGTCTTTGCTAAAAAGAGCTATGTTATATATAATCAAACTTTCTACTTTGCTGCTGAAGTGGAGACCTTTGAGACTAGAAGCCTTCAACTAGATTCTGATGATGAGAGGATTGCGACGTTAAACAGTAGGGCGTTCGGCTATTAGCTACAGCCTCTACCTTTAAGAAGCGAACCTACCTATATATATGCGTTGATCGCACGGCTCGAGACCCTTCGGCGGCCTTTTTCTTTTTCAATCCTTAGCTTAGCACTTAATAAGCATTTCGACATCTGAATCATGCCCTCCATCAATTCATTTTGCATCACATGCTTCTTTCGCTGCTACCGCAGCTCAGTCATTTAATTGTCTCGACCCCTCCTTTCCGTTATCGCTGCACGCGGGCTACTATGTTCAATCGCTTCCGCGTAAGCGTAAAATATCTATCTACATTCTTTTTGCTACCTTTGCGCCTTTTGCTGCTTCTTTGAGTTAAAAAAAATAAAAAGTATATTCTTATATCTGCTTCGAATAAAACTTCGTTATCCTAGTTTAAATATCTAATTTTATGTATGTGGTGAACTAGAATATTTTTTTTAACAAAGCGAAGCAGTACCTTTGACACCCTTATCGGGAAATAACACATCATTTTTTGAAACACAGAGGCACGGAGCACACAGACTCAACTTTGTGGATTTTTTAGATCGATTTACGGTAAGAGGATGTCTTTTGTTTTCAAATTGAAAACACTTAAAAGATTTAAAATCAATATTTTATGTTTGACTTCATGCCGCAACCATTTGATTTATGATTTCTGAAAGCCCTGTCTTCCAAAGCTCGATATTTTTACCGAACTGTG
>JACCRY010000208.1 GCA_013813265.1 Parachlamydiaceae bacterium | reverse complement strand
CGTCGTCTTCAAAGTCATAATTTCCAAAAATTAGCTGAGTTACTTCCTCAAAACTGGCAAAAATAAAACTTGCCTTCAGAAAATGTTCTTCATTCTTTACTGGTGGGTAAAATTGACGCTTACGCGGGAGCGATTTAACGTAAAAGCCCCGCGTGAAGCGAAAGGCCGGAAGGTCTGTAGTTAACGTGGGGGCAAAAAAGGTTTAAACGACAGAGCTGCGGCAGCAGTGAAACAAGCGCATGATTCAAAAAATGATTGAGTTAACGGCATGATCACAATGTCCAGGATACAGATTCAATGCGCTTCAAAACTGTCGTGACCTTGAAGCCTTGAAAATACGATACCGTTTGGCTGTTTATGACACGTCTTCAGGCGAAATTCTTCGTGGTCGCTTACCTTTTAACCTGAATGGAAAGCACTTCGGAGCTGATTTGATCGCCTATTCTCTTGATCAATACAGGGAAACTTGGACAAATTAAGCCTCTTGCCATCTTGATTGCAGAAAAGGCAATGGAAACTCCACCTAATTCAAACATTTTTCTCAAAAGTCATGGCATAGCCATTGGTGCCTGAGCTTTGCGAAGGCATCAATGGCTATGCATGACTTTTTGAGAACTTACGTAGATATCTGCTATCTCCATTAATCGCCGGTAGTTCCAGCATATTAAGAGCCGCTTAGAGCTCCTTAGGTATTATCAATTCTAATTCAATGAGCTGCTCTATACTTTCGAAGAATGCATGCGTCCATTCGTCGCTTTGCAAAGCCTTATTTTGTAGATTGGCAAAGGTTCCAGGATTATCAGCGCTAACTTTAGCATACGCTCTGTTCAGCAAATCCGCTTGATCTTCATTTGAGATTTCGAGATTCAAGTTGTAGAAAATGGGCATTTCAGTTTTCTGCCAATTAGCGATTATCGCTTGCCACGAGTCAATCCAAATCTTTTTGCGCATTTGCGCATTGTGCCTTTTGTCTCCTATTAACTCTGTAGGATTGAGGTCAAAGATTGTCAAATTCAATCCGGATCTCCAATTGTGCAATCGAATACAGGCATTTGTAAGAACTTTACATAACCCGTAGTTGAAAATCTTAGGAAGGATGAGCTCTGTCAATATGGAACAAACAATCACTAATGGAGTAATAAAGATACAGTCTACACCCAAGTGTGTCGCAATATAAGCGGGAAGCACGATTGCGAAGAAGTGGGAGGCGTAGGAAATCACTTTGGTAAGGGTGATCAACGTTTCTTTAATTTTAAACGAAGAAGACGAGAGATCAATAACTTTACGACAGTTAGGACAAGTTGCAGCCCCTTCTTGCCCAAAGCCCAGCCTGATTTGTTCGTTGGTTCCTTCTTGCACACACGAGAGATGGAATTTATGCCCACATGCTAATGCATGGACTTTTTTTTGAGTTGGCTGGTTAAATCTTTGCCAAATGTCATTTGGTTCGACAAGTGGATCTTGACAATATGCGCAGCATTCTATGTTATTTGCCCCTAACCCGATAGAATAGTTCTGCATATGATCGTTTCCTTCATAGATAAGTTATTTTAATTATTACTTGAGGCAGAATTCTTATGCAGTTGGCCTTCGTGGAGATCATAATGGATTTTGCACATAGAGGCTAGCTCTGGATTATGCGTGACGACAATAAGCGCTTTATTGGATTGATTTACAAAATCCAACAATAAGGAATGAATCGCCAAGGAGGTTTGTTTATCTAGATTTCCAGATGGTTCGTCAGCAAAGATGATTGAAGGGTCATTGCAGAGGGCTCGAGCAAGAGCAACTCGTTGCTTTTCCCCTCCTGACAACAGTTTTGTGTGAAAGTGCGCCCGGTCAGCAAGGCCAACTTGTTCCAAAAGAGTAAGACCTCTGGTATAAGCAGGAGACCCTTTTGCAATTGATTTTCGTGCTATCTTAGCCGGCATCAAAATATTTTCTAAAGCTGTATATTCTTCAAATAAATGAAAAGACTGAAACATAAAGGAAAGGTGCTTGCGCCGCAAGTAGCTTTTATTGAACCTAGTGACCGAGTTCCCTGCGATTGAAAGGAATCCGCTGCAAGGGGATTCAAGCGTTCCTAAAATCTGTAAGAGTGTGCTTTTTCCAGATCCTGATCTTCCTGTGATAGCAATGGTATCTCCCGCAAAAACATCAAGAGTGATTTTTTTTAAGATAGATATTTCTTGCGGAACATAAAAGGACTTTTTAAGGTCACTTGCTTCGAGAATTTTAGCTGTCATGATAGAAAAGCTCCATTATTCCGCCTTTAGAATCGCAGCGGGTTTCAGTAAGCTCGCTTTAATCGCAGGAATAACTCCGGCAATCAATGAAATTGTTGCTGTGGCAGTAAGAACAAAAGCAAGAGCTTCAAAGCTGACTTCGGAGGGAAGTGTTTCTCCATAAAAATGTGGGTTGAACATTTCATAGCCTTGCAAATGACCAATAAAATTCACAAGGCTTTGAAGGTTTTTGAGAGTGATCAACGCTGCTCCCATTCCAAGAAGACTGCCTACAGCCCCCATCACAACACCGCAGGTCCCGAAAATCAGCGCAATGCTAAAAGATGTAGCGCCCATGGAACGCAAAATTCCAATTTCAAGCTTTTTATCGTTAACTAAGATGATTAACATGGAAATGATGTTTGAACACGCAACAATGATAATGAGCGTTGCCAATAGTGTGAAAAGGCGTTTTTCACTTTGTAACTGTTGAATGATATCGCGTGTGAATTCATATTCTTTGTATGTCTCAATTTTCCAATAAGATGCAATGCCTGCAGCGTCAAATGCCTGTTGCAATTTTTCTTTTACTAGGTCAGCATTATCCGTGTTATCAAAGCGAACATTGATCCCATTACTAAGTGTCACTTCTTCCTGATTGTAGAAAGATCGGATCAAGGTTGTAATCTCTTTAGAGGTCAAAACAAATTTGCCGCCAATCGGAATGATACCCGGATCATAGAACCCAGCAACAAAGACGGGTATACGTTGTTCCTGAACGGAAGAAACAGTCGGAGCATAGTAAGATAAGTAGCCAGGGTCGCCAAGTAGCAATCCTGAAGTGCGAAAACTTTTCGGAAGTAAGATGCCATCGCCCATGCCTTCGATTGTCGGGAGTGTCAATTGTGTTTGTGCATCTGGCGTTTTAACAGCATACATCCAAAAAGGGGAGTCCTTAGGAATCTCATTAAAAGTTGTCTGCAAAGTCGCTCTATTGATCTCTAAAGATCCGTAGCGGATTTCTCCTGTTAAAGGTGTGCCATGAACGGAGAAATGTACTTTAAATCTAAGGTCTGCGGTGCTCCGAGCATTGTCAATAGAATCTTCAATCAATTTAGCTGAAAGTAGATTTTCGCCTTTTAGGTAAAAAGGAAGATTTTCTTGGAGAGTTGTCTCTGATCCATCAGCAAGGTGAGCAGTAAAAACCCCTTCATTTATTGATACTTTGATTGGCTCATAAGAGATGTTTTCAATTTTGAATTTGCTTGAAGATTCAGATTTATTTTGAGATACAATAATGCGTTCTGGGTGATCATTAACTTTTACAAGTGTCGCGTTCCAAAGAGCCTGGTTTGGAAGAAGAGCCGTCGGCAACTGCCAATTTTCTTTTGGTGTACGCAATTGTTCGACTGAAACATTTTGGAAAAAATCTTTTAATCGTGCTTGAACCGCTTCTTTATTATCAAGCTGGACTTTTTCGGAAGAGTCGTTAAAGCTGTTACTGCTTAAAGCTAGTATGGAAAGTAGATTTGTCAAGTCTGCCATGGAAGGTGGCGTAATTGTTTGCAAAAGTTTAGGATTATGTGGATCTAGAGACCCTAAATAAGCAGATTGAGAGAGAACATTTTGGGTTTGATCGCGTGAGGTTGAATGGTTGGAGGATTGCTGTCTTAGAAGTTTTAACCGTAAATTTCCAACAGTCATTTCGTAATCGATTGCGGATAGATCTTTAACCCCGTGCACTGAAGCAATTGCTGCAAATGCCTGTTGGACTGGATCTTTTAAACTGCCATCCGGATTTCTATCTGCTTGTTTCCAATTAGCTGGAGGTTCTTCATCATAGTCGGGATCGTAAGGATCTGTATTCGAGGAACTTTGCTTTTCCCCGATTGTTTTAAGAGTATAGTCAGACGCAGAGCTGATGCTATCTATTAGATAGTAATGAGACTGATAATAGCGAGGTGTGGGGGTGATTCGAACAGGGGCCGTAAGCGCGATAAGTTTGTCGATCCAGCTGTTTGTTAATCCAGACGTTACGGAAAAGAAGACCACAATGAGCCAGACGACAACTGCGATGACAAGTACAGATACGACACTAATGATGGAAACTGAAAGTTGCCTCCATCTAGGGATAAGGTATTTAGCCGCAATTGCGAGTTCATACATCGATTTATCCGATCCTTTTCAGCCGCAGTTGCAGTGTTTTGAGACTACTTAGCTTCTTTAAATTCACAGCGTTGGCGAATTGTGGGGTCATATTTTTTCAGAGTGATACGCTCTGGAGTTGAACTTTTATTCTTCTCGCTTGTATAGATGTAGGCGCTTTTTGAGCTTTTTAACTTAATTTTTTCACGCTTGCTGCTAGCCATTGAAATGCTCCAAAATAGGTGTGTTGAAAGTCCAGAATAGCGAAATCGACTATTAAAGTGCAAGGGGGAAATTGGGAATTAAAAGAAATTTCCGCGCACATGAAAGTTGAATTTTAGGGGGTGACAGGTAAAAGCTATAAATCTTGTTGCGAAAGTTCTGATATTGCTCTAAAGTCTTGCTTATCCTAATACACTAAGTGTACTAACGTGTAATTCTGTCAATTTATGACTTCCTTGATTCGGATTGGGTTTACGAGATCAGAGCCCCAGAGAGCGCAGAGGATTTTTTTTACAAGGTTAGTCTAGAGCCCCTCTGCGTTTTCTTTGGCTCTGCGGTTGAACCTCTCGTAACCGATCCATGTGACTAATTTACATTTGGATGTTTTTATGCCTGAGAATTTTATCGAATCATCCATGCCTAAAAGCGCACCCTTTGCAACTTCCATCATGCCAAGAGAAATGGCAAGTGTTGAAGATTTAGCTTTTGAAATCCCCCTCCGACCGCAATCTCTAAACGAATTTGTTGGACAAGACAGTTTACGCGAGCGATTAGAAGTGCTTGTCGGGGCAGCTAAGCAGAGGGGAGAGGCTTTAGGACATTGCCTTTTCAGCGGGCCTCCAGGTCTTGGAAAAACGACTTTGGCCAATATATTAGCAAAAGCGATGGGAACAGAACTTGTTGTTATTTCCGCACCAGTTATTGAGAAGGCTGGAGACCTAGCAGGGGTTTTGACCAAATTGAATACCGGAGATGTATTTTTCATTGATGAAATTCATCGTTTAAGCCGTAATGTAGAGGAATATTTATATCAGGCGATGGAGGATTTTACTCTAGACTTAATGATCGATTCTGGTCCAGCCTCGCGCAGTGTTCGTGTGCCATTAAAGCGATTCACTTTAGCTGCTGCTACAACTAGAGCCGGACTTTTGTCTGCTCCTTTAAGAACTCGATTTGCCTGCTCATGCAGGTTAGATTATTATTCACCTGAAACCTTGCAAACAATCCTTCTGCGAACTAGCACTTTACTTGGAATGAAGATCGATAGAGAAGCCCTTTATGAGGTTGCTAGACGCTCAAGAGGAACCCCTCGCATTGCAAATAATCTTCTGCGTTGGGTGAGGGATTTTGCCCAGATGCGCACTGGAGGTGAGTCGACCTTTGAATCTGTCACAAAAGCACTAAAAATGCTTTCCATCGACGATAAAGGTCTCGATGAAATGGATAAAAAAATTTTAGACGTTATCATCAATTACTATGAGGGTGGGCCTGTGGGATTGAAAACTCTTGCTGTTGCTGTCGGGGAAGAATCCGGCACGATTGAGGAAGTGTATGAGCCCTACCTGATCATGCAAGGAATGATCAAACGAACCCCTCAGGGACGTGTTGCAACGCCTCTTGCTTACGCTCACTTAGGAAAAACATAAGAAATTAAATCTTGGAGAGAACATGAACTTAAATACCATGAACTTAAATACAATGATATGCAATAGCGCTATCTCAGCTCTACTTTTGACTGCTGCAGGAATTCCTTTACTACATGCTGGAATTGGCGACGTAATTAAAACAGCACTGACTCCTGAAATTCGTGTTGAGTCTCCAAAAGTGCGTGTGCTTTTATCGCACGATCAACCGGGAGCTCTCATTGAAGTCAAAGGGAAGTATAAAATATTCGATCCACGCACTAATGAGCAGTTGAGTATAAACTTTCAAGGGAAGCGCCGTTTAATGGAAGCTCAGGAAGATGGTCTTCGCTGGGGCGAAGAATTTCCGGGGATTTACCAACTTGTTATTGTGCCAGATAATTCTGCTACCACTATTGTTGTAGATGGAATCGAGTACCAAGGTTCTATCTATGTATATGATGTGGGTGGAACACTTAGCCTTGTCAATAAGCTTGATGTCGAAGATTATCTAAAGGCTGTTTTGTTGAAACGTTACCCTTCAACTGTTGTCTTGCCTACTGAATTGCTTGCTGCTGTTGCTATTGTTGCGCGAACTGCAAATTATGCCAATGCTCAATCTGGCAAATCACCATATTGGGATGTTGATGCAGCAAAAGAAGGTTATAGAGGATATGCCTTAGCTCGTGGCTCAAAAGCGGTAGAAGAAGCAATAATAAAGACGCAGTATCTGGCTTTGCAGGAACAAGAACAGAATAAAGGTCCTTTTTTACCTGATTGGAATTCTTCAGCTGGAAAACGTTATCAAGGCACGACATATTCTTTGATTAGCTTAGATGAAGCACAGAAAATGGCTGAGAGCGGAAAAAATGCTGGAGATATTCTCAAGAAGGCTTTCCCTAATGCATCGCTTCAACTTTCCTATAAATCGCCTTCTAAAGGAAACTGAGATATAGACCGCAATTATAGGAAATAATATGTATTCATTTGATCCATCATTAAAGTCCGAGACGGGTTATAAATTTAGAAACCCTTTGTATGCAGGGGCGGATGCCGAAATTAAAGGGTTTAATGCAGAATTTAGTGAATCTGAAGAGGAATTGATCGAAAAATTGAAGGCAAGTGACTCACAAATAGTGTTCTTTAGGAAGTTTAGTGCGCATCCACATCAAAAGGTGCTGGATATTTTGATGGCAGCAATATTCAACGGTAACATAGATCTGTATGATATAGCGTTCCGCTGCTATAGAGAAACTAAAGTTGAAGGAACTATTCTGCACCCAATATTAGATGATATTGTGCTTAACAGCAATTGTGACGACAACACTTTAATGAAACATTTCGAATCAAAAGCAAAAATTGTACATCAGTTTGTAGAAAACCTCGAACTCGGGTTGGCAGATGAACTTGGTCACGATGCTCTAATTGATATTCAAAAGGCACTCAAAAAGTGATTTGACAAAACTTGGAGTGCGGAGACTTGTCTCCGCTTTGTACGCCCTCGGCTCGTCGAGGGCGTATCTAGGCTTATAGCAAGCGTAATGACTTAAGAATGCTCCAATTTTTGAATTCTACGTTGAACAATTTTAGCAACGAAGGATTTTGGAAGAATATAACGAACCAATATGCATAGCCATCGATAATACCAATTAAATACGTGCATTTTTTTTCGTTCTTCAATCTGCTTTAAGATTTCTCGAGCGGCAAAATCTGCAGTCATGACTTCCTCTCCTCCAGGTAATTTTCTTCCACCTGCCATTTCGCGAAAATTGGTATCAACAATTCCTGGACATGCAACTAAAATGCGGACACCATGGTGTCGCATCTCTTCGTCGAAAGATTCTGAAAATTGATTGACAAAAGCTTTGGTTGCAGAGTACATAGCGAACCGTGGTGAAATGGGAAAAGCTGCTGCGGAGGAAATATTCATGATGACCCCTTTGCGACCAGCATTTTTTAGTGCTCGTGCAGCTTCTAAAGTAAACCGAGCAGTCGCTTGACCATCAACTTGCAGAATATCAAGTTGCCGTGCAGTATCATATGTTAAAGCCTCTCCATATAGCCCAAATCCAGCATTATTGATCACCAGATCGGGGACGTGGTGACGAATGACTGTAGCTACAATTGTTTGACCCATAGAGCTGCTGAGGTCGGCAATGACTGGGATTACTTCTACTTTTCTTCGCAAGTTTTTAGCTACTGTTTCAAGTTTTTCTTCATCGCGGCCATGAATAATTATTGGGATACCCATTTCTGCTAAAAGTTCACACAGCCTTTTTCCGATACCTGAAGTGGCTCCTGTTACTAATGCTAACGAGAATTTTTCTTGGGTTTTCATTGTATACTACCTTGAAAATATCTTTGGTGAATCGACAGATGAAATAATTTGGAATGGGAAAAGTATTTTCCAATCTTTCTTCATGCTGACAATAATCCATTCCCGTTTTTTTGCTTCTTCCATAAGAGCTTCTGTAAACTGTCCTATTTTGGAATTTTCTCCATAAAGATATTCTCTTTCAGCATCGTCATGGTGAATAAGAACTTCAAGATTTAAGCCTTTACCGGCCTGTGTCCACTCAAGCATCTGTTGGTCTCCGCTTGAATTTCCAAAAGCTGCTCCTGGACGCTGACCAAGAAAGAGATTGATGTTTTCAACTTTTCCTTGGTGATCATCAATGAAAAGTAAGTCAGGCTGTTTGACTAAAGTAGGATTGCCATCTTTATAAGTATACTTGACCTTTGCAGTCGATCCGACAATACGTTCAGGAGGAATTTTATAAACTTCTGATGCATATGCCCTTATAAATTCTTGGCCTCCTCCAGAAAAGATATAATTTTTATACCCATGATCACTAAAAAATTGAAGAACCTCAAGCATTGGCTGATAAACCAGAGCTGTGAACGGGACTTTAAATTTAGGATGAATTGCTGTATGTATCCATCGCCGAACGATTTCATGAAATGCATCAACAGTCATTCCGCTATGCGTCACGGAGATAATTTTCTCTAGATAAGGTTCTGTTAATTGACTTAGTACTTCCTGGTTTCCTTCTAAGATTGATTTAAAAGGTTCCTCTACCTGCCATTCAGGATGATCAACTGCAAGAGATTTAATTCGGTCAATAGTGAAAAAAAGTTGGACATAAAAAGGTTGTTCAACCCATAACGTTCCATCTTGATCAAAAGCGGCATAACGTTTCTCAGGGGGAACATATGCTTGACTTTTTTCTTCAGTGGTATCTTTTATAAATTTAAGGAGTGCACTTTTTGCTGGTCCTTCATTCCAAGATGGCAAGGGGTCTGTTTCAGCGCAAATAAAAGCGAAGTGAAAAATCGGTAAGAGAAAAATTAAATTTCGAATATGTGTGATGATGAAGGTGTGCATTATTTCTCCTATTGATATCACTATTGAGAGCTTATCTTACTGATACCGTTTTTAAAGGCTGACGTCAATGAGTTTATGTTATTCTTTTTTCTTGAAAAAGAGATTTTATGCTAGAGAAGAGAATGGATCATATCTAGTTCTTGGGCGGTCAAAGTAAAGTCAAAAATCGATAAATCTTCTTGCATATGTTTATCCGAACAGGTTCCTATTAAAGGTATGATCTGCATCTGATTGAGAAACCGAAAAAATATTTGCGCTTCTGTTAGACTTCTGGTTGAGGCAATATTCCGTAAAAGTGGATGAATGAGTAGATGAGGATTTGCAGTTAGCGACCAAAAGCTTTGATAATAAATTTCTTTTTCATGGCACCATGCACGCATCATCTTATCATAGTCAGTTTCGTTATAAAAGCGGTTTTGTAGTACAGAAGGCTTTACCCTAGCTTCATTATAGATGAATTGAAAATCAGTCAGGCCATAGCATTTGCTAAGGCCTAAGTTACTGACAACCCCTTGGTTATATAGCTCTTCCATTGATTTCCAAACAGTCATTGTTTGTTCACGGGATGGTAATGGGGAATGTAGCAATAGCGTGTCGATGAATTCAACACCTAGGTTTTTTAAAGAGACGGTAAAAGATTGGTGTACTTGTTCTTTAAGTGAGGAATCCGGGTCATATGGTATTTTAGAAGGATCTTGACCTGATAATGGAGTAAATTTAGTTTGTAAATAGAGGGCTTCTCTACCGATCCCTTTTTGTTTGAGATTTTGCAACGCTTCCCCAACTCCTAGTTCATTGTAATGTTTGGGTTGGCAGGCTGTGTCGATTCCGCGAAATCCATAAAGAATGGCTTTTTCAACGAGCTCTGCAGTTCTTTCCTTTTTCCAAGCAGTTCCATAAATCAATGGAGGGATTTTGGTTTTTTTTTCGTTCATTTTAATCCTACTATATGAGCCGTAGCATATGCGTAAGACTAGGAAATATCAATATAAATAAAAATGTCTTAAGTTACACGCCGCTTCCTCAGCGAAATATTCTTGTAATATGCAGTGTAGTATATTGATTTTTTTAACGCACAGAAGCAGCAAAAGGTGCAAAGGGCGCAGAGAAAATTTTAGCATAAATAAGGCCGTTTAAAAGAGGCATGGTAATAGACTCATTAAAAAATTAAGCCCCAATTGATGTCAATAAGCTCACTGTACGTTATGCTCTTTTTTTTGCTTCACAAGGCTCTAACCCATTTCGTTCTTAATGATCTTTGCGCCTTTTGCGCCTTCTGCTGCTTCTTTGCGTTAAAAAATCAATCTAGTACTCTGCAAACTATAGGAAATGTGTGTAAAAATTATATTACAAAATGGCATCGGGAGTAAGCCTTTAGTACAATAAGAACGACAGGAACTTTGCTATTAGGATAGCTAATGAGTTAAGGTGAAGCCACGCTTCTCCTTAGGCTAGCAACTTAGGCAGCTCAGCATTGGGATTGTCCAGTTACGGTTGGTCAGACACAAGTTCGCTGTTGAAATTTGGAGCAGGGGCTAAATCTCCGTCAATATCAAATGAGAGCTCATGTCGTAACCTAAAAATCCCATAACAATTGATAAGGAGTAGAAGGCCTCCTGCAATTCCCATGAGGGCTTGTGCTTTCGAACTATCGAAAAAGGAAAAGAAGACTAAAGCCGAAACGGCATACAAGTAGTAGAGTTTTTTGCCATGATTTGGCCAAATAAAGTCAGCGCATTTTAAGCCTACGCAAAAGTAGGCGTTGATCGTGGAATAGCCAAGGAGGAAAAGGAAAAATGGCATAAAGAAATGCATATAAGGGAAATATTGGTCAAGAGCAGTCTGGACAAGTAACGCTGTGGGAAGCCCTGAATTCCATACGCCAGTTACTAAGATAAGCATAACGCTTGTAGTGCAGATGACATATGTGTCTAGGAAGATGTCGACAATAGCTAGGGTAGCTTGCCTTTCGGGGACAGTAGAGGAACTTTCACTATGAATAATGGAGGCATAGCCTACACCTACATCGCCAGTGTAGCAACCGCGACGCATTCCTTCAGACATTGTTTTCATTAATGCGCTGCCTAATAAGCCTCCGGCCGCAGCTGTACCTGTAAAAGCTTCAGAAAATACAGTTGAAAGAACTTCTGGAATTGCATTTAAATTGTTCAGCAAGACCCAGGTTCCCATTCCAACGTAGAGAGTAACGAAAATAGGGATAATAGCAGTTGAGATCGTCCCAACACGTCGGATGCCACCACTCGCTGCAAAGAGGACAAGACTTAAAAGTAGGGCAATGACAAAATATTCGTTTATATCAAGATTACTTGTGATCGCCATGGTGATAATGCGAAATTGGGCCACTTCAACCCCATAAATGCAAAGTAAAAATGCTGCTAAATAGGCGAAAGTCTTCCCTTTGAAAGCGTGTTGCAAGAAATACATAGGGCCGCCATTATAGGAACCTTCGTCATTGCGCACACGGAAACGTAACCCTAAATAAACTTCTGAGTATTTGATGACCATTCCCATGAGGGCGGTAACCCAAATCCAAAAGAGAGCTCCGGGACCTCCCAGTTGAACAGCTGTACAGATAGCAACAACATTACCGACGCCTACACAACCGCCAACCGAAGCGAAAAATGCTTGAATAGGGTGTATGCCTCTGGGGCATCTGTCTTTAGTGGTCAGAAAGGCCCAAAAAATACGAAGAATTGAAGGGAATCTACGGATTTGAATGAAACCGGAAGAAAAAGAAAGATAGAGTCCAAAAATAATGACAACAGGGCAGGCGATATAGGCCCATAAATGGTCCTCTAAAAATTCTAAGATATTTATGGATTCGACCATTATTTGTTCCATGCGCTGTTAATTAAA
Source organism: Parachlamydiaceae bacterium (assembly GCA_013813265.1). Taxonomy (GTDB): domain Bacteria; phylum Chlamydiota; class Chlamydiia; order Chlamydiales; family Parachlamydiaceae; genus JACCRY01. Next base: position 7,719 of record JACCRY010000208.1, on the reverse strand, counting down.
GGCTTATTATAACTAACTTATTGTATAAAGTCAATAAGTATTTTAATCAGAAAGTAAGAGTTAAGTGCATGTTGCAAAAAGTCCATCAAAAGACATCGAGCCTAATGATGGACTTGAATTTCTTGGGTTTCAATAGGACTCGTCGTCTTAGACGATGTGTCCGGCTGAACGCAAGGCGCTTACAGTAACTGCAAGACCATTTTTATCGATTGTGCGAAGAGCTGCAGTACTCAGGCGGAGTGATACAAAACGTTTTTCTTCGCTATACCATAGACGTTTCTTAACAAGATTTGGTAGAAAGCGACGTTTTGTCTTCCCCGTAACTTTCAAGCCAATCCCTTTTTTCTTTTTTGCAATCCCTCTGATAGCATAGCTATGACCACAAGCGGGCTTTTTTCCAGTAACTTGACAAACTTTTGACATAAGAATTCTCCAATATATTCGATGAATCAAAGGCTCAGACTACCATGTTAGGCTTTAGTTCACAATAGAAAAGTGAAAAAAGGTTAAGAAAGTTAGGAGAGTGGTTTTCCAAGAAATTTAGTGTGGTAGTTCCAAAGCAGGCGCAGATTTTACAGATGAGGCATAGGATGGGCAGGATATCCAATTATGCTAAATGCTCAGCCCGCTCGGTAAGGTAACTATCACATAAAATTCCAGAAGAAGGTAAGCTCAACCATATATAGTAAAATAACAACCCCCGTACCTAAAATCGTGGTGGCTACATTTTTAGTAGTAAGCCACCATTTCAAGAAATAAATGGCTAAAGGTAGCATTGGGTAAGAAATTAACGCGACACTTATAGCATTACCAATGAACATACCTAATGCATAATTTAATCCATTTGTCAAAGGGGAGAGATACTTCATTTCGATCATGACAAGCGGGAAAAGGACTAACAAAATAAGCATGGTTTGTTTCCACAAAGGCGGTTGAACTCCGGTGCCACTAATCGAGGCAAACCAGCCTGAATACGGGGATATCACTCGGTGAGAAACAAGAGATGAAATCAAGGGAAGAGATTCTTGCAGAACAAAGCTACGTTCAGGAGACTGAAGCCAATTCTCCAAATTCTCTATACTATCAAACTTTAATAATGTAATCCAATATTTGTCTTTTCCAGCAGGAAACTGAACATAAGTACCACGAAACCCCGGAAATTTTGCTTCAACTTTGTGAATTTTTGAACTCCAGGCAAGATATTTTTTTTCCATCCCAGGACTGACTTCTGTGACAAAGACTTCTGTAACATTCCCTTTTCCGTTCGAATCATCACCTTCTATTTCTTTAAGATTTTGGTTTAAAACGAATGTTTTTAATTTAACAATGAGCGAGTGATATTCCGACGAAAGACGCCAAGCTGCAATACTTTCCGAATTAAGAAAGCATTGGACAATCATCCATTTGTTTAGTTGCTTTGCAAGCAGCAAAAATTCCAAGCTGATCAATCCAGGAGCACGGCCTATAGCCATGTTGAAATCCGCCTGCCAACCGACGAAATCGTCTTTAGCAGTTGGCTTAATTTCAACTAAAATATTAAATTGCTTTGTCATTTTTTTATGTTTTTATCAGTAAGAATTTCCCATTCTTCAACACCTAAGTTTGATGAAGGAGCTTTCTTAACCTTTTGACTACCCCAATGGAAGCCATTTTTCATTGACATTGAAGCGTTTATTGATGTGCTTATGGCGTTGCTTTTCAATTAGTGCGATTTCGGAGGTCTCCGGATGAGCTTCTTGATAGCTTTGTCGATACGCTTTAATCTTCTCTCGTATGATTTGCAGGCGCTGCCAGCTTTCTTGTGAGAGTTCTTTTGGTGCTTTGAGTAATACTTCCAGCTCTTCTAAGCTAATACCGATTGCTTGATAAAATTCAGGGGTTTTAAATTCTTTAACAGCTCGAATAATTGCACGCATTAGCAGTGTTCTGTCCAGTTCTGCTTTGGCTCCGGCAATTGAAGCTTGTTCGATGAGTTTGCGCATTTCTGGTTTTCCAACCTTTTGGGCAATATCAGCTAATTTTCCTAATCGTGTCATCTCAATTTTTGTAAGGTTATTTTTTAGCAGATCTTCAACTTTTGTGAAATTTGTCTTTCCCATATGTCAACCATAAATTTGAAAATTAAAAAAAAGGGGAGTTTTTACCTGGGAATTTAGTTCCTACTCTCATAATATCATAAAAATATTTATTATGTTTAATTTTCTTTAAATAGAGGTTGTGTCCTCTATTCCTCTGTGTTAAAAGCAAGCGAGAACTACTATAGGAGCGATATGGAGGAATTATCTGTCGATGTATGCATTATAGGATCCGGACCGGCAGGACAAAAGGCTGCGATTCAGGCTGCAAAGCTTGGGAAGAAAGTTGTTGTGTTAGAAAAAGCGCCTCAGCCTGGTGGACAATGCCTTTATTCTGGAACAATTCCTTCTAAATCATTGCGAGAAGCTATTATAGATTTAACCCGGTTTAATGAACGAGGGTTTTATAATCAGGAATTTGAGCCGCATGAAGTGACATTTGCCGACCTTAACAAGCGCCTCAGCAAGGTGATTGAAGAGGAAAGAAGCATGGTATTTCGCCAATTCAAGAAAAATGGCATCCGCTTGATTGAGGGAACCGCACGCTTTGAAAATCCTCATATGCTGATTGTTATGGATCCGGATTACCGTTTACTATTTCAGATAAAATCAAAAAATTTCATTATTGCAACAGGTTCAAATCCACGTAATCCCAACAATATAGCCTTTGATAATGACGTCATTTTAGATTCTACCCGTCTGCTTGGTCTTACTACGCTTCCAAAATCCATGCTTGTTCTTGGGGGAGGTATCATTGGTTCTGAGTACGCTAGTTTCTTTGCTGCACTTGGGGTAGAGGTGACAATTATTGATAAAAGAGAACACCTTTTGCCGATGCTGGATTCAGAAATAGGCATTCATTTACAAACAGCATTAACCGATATAGGTTTAAGATTTATCGGGAGAAAGGAGCCTGAAGAAATTCTGCGAGTAGGGGATCGAGCTCATGTACGTTTTAAGGATGGAACGACTCTGGAAGCGGATACACTCTTATATGCGTTGGGCCGAGTTGCGAACGTCGCATCTCTCCACATTGAAAATACTGGAATCTCACTCAATGATAAAGGTTATATCCCTGTTAACGAGCTTTTCCAGACAATCGCGACACATATATATGCAGTTGGCGATGTAATTGGGGGACCTTGCTTAGCTTCGACCAGTATGGAGCAGGGAAGGCTTGCGGCATTACATGCCTGTGATGCGCAAACTCACCATTTTCCTGATTTTTATCCGATTGGAATTTATACAATCCCTGAGATTTCATCTTGTGGATATACGGAAGATCAATTGAAAGAAATGGGTTTTCGTTATGAAGTTGGTAGGGCATATTATTATGAAATCGCCCGAAGTCATATTGTTGGGAGTAATGTCGGAATGTTTAAAATTCTTTTTCATGCAGAGACGCTAGAACTTTTGGGTATCCATGTCATTGGTCGCGGTGCTACAGAAGTGATCCACATCGGTCAGATTGCAAAAAGTTTCAACGCTAAAATTGATTATTTTATCGATCAGGTGTTTAACTATCCAACGTATGCAGAAGGTTACCGCGTCGCAGCGTTAAATGGCTATAATAAGATTAAACATAAATTTCTTTAGTGCGGCCAGCGTATATCTCGAGATTTATAAAACAAAAATAGGAGGCTTGCAAAACTCGAAACGAAATGTTGAGTTTTGCAATTCCTTCTTAGTTCAAACTCAGCTAACTTTTTTATCTTCAGGCCACAGAAAAATACGAACTCCTATTACAATCGCAATACCAATAAAGAGAAAAGGCACTTTAAAGAAAATACCCAAAAGTGTTCCTGCAAGGACTAAGCTTTTTACTAGACCATATTCTTCCATAAAATCTTTTGCGTGTGTAACTGCAAAGGCTATTTCATTCACAAAATAAAGACTAAAAATAATCCCGATAAGAAAACTTCCATAATAAGAATCAAAGAGCATTAGCAATAAACCGATAACCATCAGTACATAAGCAATGCTATCCTTGGTGTTGCCTTTAATATAATCGAGGATTGCGTCATAACTTGCAGGCTCTTTTTTCTCGGACCGCATAGAACGAAAGCTGATTGTATCTGATTTCTTTTTAGTGAATGGATCTGTCTTTTCAAATGATTCCTGCCCTTCGTGAGACGCATCCATGTCTGGATTATAGGGTCTTTCAGGTGAAACATTTGAGTCAGGAACATAGGGTTTTTTCGGTGCATTTTGCTCTGGATTATTATTAGGTGTTTCTTGAGACATAGGTTCCTCCTAAGGGTTAGGGCTTCTTCTTTTAAATTACTACAAATAAATTAAAAGCGCAACCGGATTGCGAATCAGAGTGGAAATCTTTACTTTACAAATTCTGCCGTTCCACCCAGAAATTCAAAATTTTTTTGATATAATTTAAAAAACTTTTGAGTGACATATAATTCACATTTTTATATACCCAATAATAATCTTCATTCGAAGTTCATATGTGTTAAATAATATTAGAGTCCATTTTGGATTTGCAGACATAATTTTTGGAGTAAAGGGGATGCAGAGTATACACGGCTTGAGGCAAAATTTGGATTTAATGGCCATTGACGCGAACTTAAAAAAGGCAAATAACATATCGGAAGAGTACTATAGTTCTGGCCTCGAAAAGCATTCCATTTTTCAAGATGAGTTTGAAATAAATTTTCTAGATAATTATCTAAAGAACTCTTTAAGGCCTGAAGAAAAATTAAATCATCTTGCAACGGTAATGTGTATAGAACTCTATTCAATAAATGTATTAAAGAATATGGTGCAACAAAATTTAATTTGGGTTAAAAGCTATATAAGTCTACTAAATTCACCCTTTTCATACAAAATAAGTTCTCATACTCTTAGTTTTACGCCAGATAACCTAAAAACAACTGAAGGGATCGCTTTTTATTTTTATTACTACGAATTATTAATCAAAAAAAGAAATCCTTCGAATGAACTGATGATTCAATTAAAGCAGATTTATGAAAATACAACAAATGAGGAGATCAAGAAGTGCACAGAGTGGGTTATAAGTTATGTAGATCAAAATATTGAATTAGATAAATACCAAAAATCTTTGAAAGTTGCTAGCCCCCTTCTGGATTACATCAATGAAACTTTAAAGCAAAACGAAGCTTTTCGGATAAATTGCTTTGGAATTTCACAGTTTAGAACCAATATCATCAATCTGATTAATGAAAATTATCTTGATGATTTAAGAAATTCTAAAAAAGCAATTATTGATGAGTCAGATACTCTCTCCCAAAAAATTTCAATAATATTACGAGAGATTGAGAATCGGGAAGCTACCTTCCGGCAGCAGGAAGAGCTATATAATCATATAATTGATAGAATTACGTCTATTCGAAATAGATCCAAAAATCGAATCGAATTTATAAAAAAATATGAAAGTCTTGAATTTGAGGCATCGTTAATTCTCCCTTTCTCCTTAAAGGATTACCAAAAGTACATGCGAGAAACATTTCAATCGCATTTACCTAATACAGAAAAAACTGTTTTGATTTCTTCAACAATGACTAATATGACAAATAAAAATATTAAACTTTTACCGAAAACCTATCATAAGAGGACCGCTGTTCCTAAAAATCAGGAAAGAAAAAAACAACTAAAATTTTATAAAAACGAAGAAAAATCTGAAAAATTTCAGAAAGATCGATCCTTAGACCAGCAAACTTTAACACAAAAAAAGAAAGAAAGAGAAACGGGATTCGCAATACAGGGGGCAGTACACAGTAAAGAAGTTAAGCCAACAAAAGAAAATTTTCCGGTTAATCTTACAATTGTATCTCCGATCGAGATAAAACCGAAGGCTCCCTTATGTGAATATGCGAATCGAGTCTGGGAATGGTTTAAAGAAGAGCCCTTTCATTTTAAAAGTGAAAGTTATAAAAATTTAGGGCAAGAAGAAAAATTCAAGCAAAAAGTTTATCATAGTTTTAGTCTAAGGGTTGATGAATTCATAAAAGAATATTCTTTTAAAGCCGAATGGGATAATTCTAAAACTTTAAATAAGGATATTTTATTTTGCATACCCGGCGAAATCCAATTTAAAAATGAGATTGAAAGAGGCTTATTTACATACTGTCGAGACAAGAAGGGTATAGTATATCACCGCCACTTTACAAAAAAGGCAACTCAAGAACTCTTAAAATATGCAAATACAGCTTTTAGAAAAGTTGATTTCCCTTCATTAGAGCAATCATCAATAGAAGAAATTGAAAGAGGCCAATTCAATCCTATTTCTATGACTCATGATGAAGATGATTTAGTAGAGTATCAAAAAAATACTAAATTGCTACGCATAACAGATCAACGTCATAATGTTCAGCTTGTCCTATTTCACGCACAATCAATTTAGAGCACTATTTTTCGTGTCTTATACAATTATAATCAAACTGAAGAAAAGCACCCAATCATGAGTTTAATTGAAAATGACCCTCAGTCTTAAAACGCTATTGAAGATGGAAATGTAAATTTATGCTACAATGCAGAAGAGGTTGAAATTATAGAATTTATTTAGGTGATGAATCTTTGGGGCTTGAAGATATAAATGTGAAGTTGGATTCCCCACCAAGAGTCGACAAAAAAAGCAGTATTAAAATGTGCAAATTGCTTTAAAAAAAATGCCTGGGGGCATTTTTTTCATTGACTCCACAGAAAACACATTTAATCAGTATTGAAGAGGTGGGGAGCATGACTGGTTTGAGAGCATTCCAACGATTATTACAGTAACTAGTACAAAAATCGCTAAAGCTTTAGCTTTCGAACAATTTAAAAAATCGTTTTTAATTAGACATTTTGAAAAAAAACATCGTATCTATTGAATAAATAATCTTTTTTTTACATACTAAAAGAACTTAAGGGAACTGATACTTTAAGTAACCAAAGGCAGGAGAAAGTATGAAAAAAGCTAAAAATCTAAAAGCGTCTACACAGAAAAAAAATAAAACGAAAGGTTCAGTCTTTATACCTGGAGGTTTGAAAGATGTGCTCATGGGCTCATCTAAACAGGCTAATCCAAAAAAATAATTTTTTAACGATTTGAAAGCAAAATGGCCTTTCTCTGTTCCCTCTTTGGGGGTGGGTCAATTATATATTAAAAAATTCTTCCAATTTGTTTTGTTCTATAGTCATCTATTACAATAATTATGAATTATGCTTCCAATAAATATCCTACTCCACACCTAGCCAATTTGCTCTTAAGCGGCCGGCGTCTAGTAGCAGAAGGGCGAAGACAGGCAATTCCATTAAAATACATTGAGCTCTGCTGCGAGGCTGTGAAAAAATTGGAAAGATGCTTCAGTTGGCTGAAAAGTTGCATCTGACGCACTTCTCTTTTCGGTCGTAGCTATAGCTACGACGTCGTCAAGAATTACATCAGCTGCAACTTTCGCCAAACTGCTGCATTATTTCGAATTTTTTCACAGCCTCTGCGAGGCTGTGAAAAAATCCAAAAGTTACAAGTTGACTTATGAACAATTCTGAAATCTTTAAAAAAACGCGAAATTGTTCATAAGTCAGATAAATATATTTTTGATTTTATTAGCTCATTTTAGCCTTCGTTTAATTCAATTTTCTTGTAATTCTACCACGCATTGTTGAGGTGTAGTGATCTTAATATATTATG
>JACCRY010000136.1 GCA_013813265.1 Parachlamydiaceae bacterium | reverse complement strand
GGTAGAACAGGGATTTTCCGATGTTTTTTAAGAGTAGAAAAATAGCCTGAAAAAAAGTTGATTACAGAGAGCATGGAGAAGTAAGTACGGCAAAGAGGCATTTTCACCATGTGCTCATGAATTTGATAACGCATAGTTTCATAAGCTTCCAGCATGCTTTGGTATGAGAGCGGATATTTGCCATACTTTTGAAGATGAATATCTAATGCCAGTTTGTATTCAGGTGAGGGATTGATCGTATAGAACACATCAAAATCAGAATCGATCAAAAACAGATTTTCCTCTTTTTGAATGCTTTTCTGTTTAGCAATGATGCGAAAAGAATTACTGAATCCGGAAAATTGTTGTAGAACTTTGGATTCCGATTTTTCATTTCCTTTGGGATTTTTTATAATCTTTGCCTGTGCTTGGATATCGCTTAGAGAAGAGTATTCTTTATCTTGACCTTTCAAATTAGCGTGGCAATAGTGTTCAAATGCGATTAATTGTTCGAGTGCAGAAGTAGATTTCCCTTTCCAACTAGGATTTTTTTCCCATTGATCAATGAACTTTTCTTGGTAGACCCCTCCATTCAAATAACCTTTCATCATATAATCCAGCATACCGATCACTCTACCCACAAGCGTATTTGCATACGCAGGATGGATTACGGGCACAAGATCGGAATTTTGATTGAAGTGTAAGCTGAAGAAAGGGATTGTATCATGCGTATAAATACCAATTGCCAATTCACGCAGAATTTGACGCAGTTCAATATTGGAAAATGGCAGAGTGCCATCTTTCAACTTTGGCACACAAAATAAATGATCATTCTCGAAAATAGCCTCTGGCCCATCAAAAAGCCCCTTGATATATTCTGTCCCGCAAGCTACTCCACCTATACTTCCAGAGCCTCCTTTATCAGGTATCGGGTTCTGCTTATGTGTGCTGTTGAATGAGTCAGTCAGATTTTTCTGTTGTATTATTACCTCAAATTGTTTTTTGGCCGGACTTTGACCGGGGAGAGGTGAGCGATAATGATACATTCCATTTTTTTGCGTAAAATGCTTAAATAGATGTAATCCGTATGGGTCTTTGTAGTAGTAGCGGATTTTTCCTTTCCCCCCAGGTTCTTTAAAGTCCACATGATTAGGTTCTCCAAATTTCCCTTCATTTCTTGGGTCTAGGCCTGCTGTTGCTCCTGTTTCCGGATGGACATAGTTTCCTATGCCACGGTCTCCTGGCTTATGCACATACCCTTCACTAAGAAGCTTCTGAATTACTTGCTCTTTTGTCATATCTTTGTAAGGGCTTTTCTCTACTTCAATAGTCCAATCTTTTCCAGCTGCTTTTAAAAGAGGCCAAAGATCAAGCTCTCTTTTTTGCTGGCTAAAAATAAGATTCCATTCTTTTGGTGAAAATTGCTCTAATTGACTAATGATTATGGATGGATCATCGCTTATTGTTGATAATACACGGATCTTATCTGCCGAGATAATAGTGATTTTGCCCTGCTTATTTTGAACAGTCCCAATAAGTTGAGCGGGAAGAATTTTCCAAAGTTGCAGATAATTCCCTTCAGAATCACAATGAGGAGGGAATTACAAAGCGATTTGAGTGCTCTAGAATCGAAAAATCGCCCGATGATCGAGCTCTCGTTGGTGATTTTTCAATTCTAGAGCACTCAAATCGCTTTGTAATTTTGAGGAAAATAAACAAATTTGCGTGGAGTTTGTGGAAATCCAAAGTTTTGGTGGATTTTTTTTCGCTTAAGGGCAAGCTCATCCGTCAGGATACTACCATTCGTTTTTTTTGAGTGCGTGAAACGCCTTTTTTTAAGCAGTTAAATCACGATTTTTAAAAGCTGATCTGCTGCAAGTGCCAATACACCAAACATAAGATGGCACGCCACCTTAATGTTTCCTCGCACACGAACCTTGCGTCCGCCAAATTCATCTTTAAGCCGCGCATTGGCGCGTTCAGCAGTTGAGCGTTCATTATAGCGGACTGCTTCTGCAGGCTTCCAATTTAGCGTGTTTCTCGCCTTGGCTTCAGCTTCCAGCTCAACTTTTAGCTCCTTATTTCTACGAGGGTTCTTATCAATTAAGGGCACATGGCCAAGAGACTTGCTGTGTTCAATAATATTTGGATCATCATAAGCTGCGTCCATTAGATCATATAAGGTCGTAACCCTTGACGCTGATATCATAGCTAAAGGAATTGCCGCTTGGCTATCGTGCATAGAAGCTGAGGTTAGAATAGCGCTAACGGGAATGCCTCCATCAACCGTGTCTACGTGTAATTTATAGCCAATCCAGTATGAGACGTTCCCTTTGCTATTCTTTTTTGCACCAATATTACAAGCCGTTGGTAAGGTTGAAAGAATCTTTCCCAATGGCATGGTCAGTTGTTTCTCTATGCACGTAAGCTCAGATTCAGATACTGGCCGTATTCCACCTTTTTTAGGGCGTCCTCTTTTTCTTTGTTCGGCTTTCTTTGTGATTTGCTCTTGTTCTGTTTTGGCCGGTTTGAGCAGAGGCTTTTCCCGTGCTTCAATTGCTGTGGAATCTCTAGAATTATGAGAAATAATTTCTTCTCCAAGGGTATTCTCAATCAAAAAAGCATGAACAACCTGTGGCAATGAAGATGCAGCAAATTCGGCAAATGCTCTTGAAAATGTTGATTCACTTGGGATCTGCCGTCTTGTTTCCCAGCCACAAATACGTCTAAAACTCCCGTCCGTAGCGAGCCGCTCTATAAGGGTTGTATTTGTGTCCATATTGTAGACCATTTTTCCTATGAATGCTCTTGCTATTGCTGAGCGAGACTCTTGAGGACGACCTTCGCAACCAAAACGGTCCGGGAGAAATCTTTCTATCCGAACCATCTCAAGGATGTTGATAAATTGTTTTTGTTTTTGAGTTAAAGGTCCGAGTTCTTCCTCTATCCAGGGGAAAAGAGACTCTTGAATTCTATTCCAGTATCGTGATAACTTACTTAGTAGTTGGCTCATTAGAGTTGCTCCTTATTCTGATATGGTTGTGCGAGCGTTGAATACTCTCACATCATACCAGAAAAGGTTTTTTCAAGTCTTTTGTTTTTTTAAAATTTTAGTATTATTTTAGAAAATCACTTCGTTCTTGAGTTTTGCAATTCCCTCTTAATAATAAACAAATCCAAATTAACAAAAAGAATGAAATGAAATTAAGGTCTATATGTGGATTAAATCATTTGTCATAAAAAAACAGAATTAATTCAAGAAATAGAACTGACTTTTAGAACACTAAACAATGAAAATAAAGCGTATTTAAAATCTGTTTGGCTAGAAAAGTAAATACTATTTAAGCTTCATCAATAAATGCGTAAGTAGCTTAAATGCAGCCACCTTTTAATCAATACACATCGCGTAAATAACGTTTGCTCGATCTCAAGGCTTTCATATAATCTTTCGCTTCCCGCTCTGACTTATTTCCACAAGTTTCGATAATGCGATGAAGCATCGCATCAACATCTTTAGCCATACGGTGTGCATCTCCACAAACGTAAAGGATAGCTCCGTTTTCAAGCCATTGATAGAGACTCTCACGTTCGTCCCACATGCGGTTTTGGACGTAAATTTTGTGTTCCTGATCTCTCGAGAAGGCTGTATTGATCTTTAAATGCCCCTCCGCTTCCAGATTTTCCCAATAATCCTGATAAAAATAGTCAAAATCGTGACGCCATTCTCCAAAGAAAAGCCAATTTCGTCCTGTACCCAAAACAGCGACACGTTCCTGCATAAAAGCTCGGAAAGGAGCGACACCTGTTCCCGGACCAACCATGATGATATCTACAGAAGGATCGCTAGGAAGCGTGAATCCATGATGTGGCTGTATGTAAATAGGAATATCAGGAATCCCCATTGGAGCTAAACTGCAAATGTAATATGTGCAAACTCCAAAACGCTCTTGCTCATTACTTATGTAGTGAAGACGGGATACAGTCAGATGGACCTCATCTCCGACAACTTTTTGAGAAGATGCTATCGAATAAAAACGGGGCAACAGAGGCATCAAGAGGTTAATGACCTCCTGTGGAGTAAACGTAACCTCTTTATTTGCAACTAGAAGATCCCAAAGTTGATGAACTTCTACGTAGGCTTTAAATGCTTCCCGATTATTTTCTTGAAGCAACCCTTCGAGATATTCTTTCTTCCCTGGCACGGGTTGCCTGTGGGCGATTTCAGTAACTAATTTTCTACTTATATCTCCGATGTTTGCCTTGCGTGAGATATATTCATGTAAGGAATAAAGTGCAACTCCCTGTTTATCAGTCACTGTGGTGTTCGGGTCCGCTTTCATAGCTTCAATTGTACGGTCTACAACAGACGGAACGTTTATTGGATAAATTGCAATACTATCTCCAACATGGTACTGTAATCCCGACCCCTTTAGATCCAGCACCACGTGATACGTTTGTCTTTGTGATCCAGGATTGGAAAGCCAATAGCGCTCTTTGATTGAAGCTAAAAATGGATGTTGTTTATCGTAAACTGGAACTGTCATGGAGGCCTTAAAATCTTTGAAGGTATAATGATGTCGCACTATTATCGATGAAAAAATTTTCTCTTTCAACAAAAATGTAATTATGGACAGCGATATCTATATCTCCACAAATTTACTTTTGCAGGCAATTTAAGTTTGCGCAGAATAGCGTTATAGCCCAGCCCTCATCACAGGTATTTTGCAACTTTGATGGGCTAGTTTATGGCGATATTTTGTCCAAACTCAGAAAAATTGACAATAATTGATAAATCCCCTAGACTTTTGTTTTCACCAAAACGCGGCCATGGCGGAATTGGTAGACGCGCTAGATTCAGGTTCTAGTCGGGGCAACTCGGTGGATGTTCGAGTCATCTTGGCCGCAATTACAACATAATTAAAAATGTCAAAAAAATACGCTCTCAAAAACATTAGAAATTTTTCGATCATAGCTCATATTGATCATGGCAAATCAACGCTTGCCGATAGACTGCTAGAGCTTACAAATACCGTTCAAAAACGTGAAATGCAAGAGCAAGTGTTAGATGATATGGATCTTGAGCGCGAACGCGGGATTACAATCAAAGCTCATCCTGTCACGATGATCTATGAAGCTCCAGATGGCGAAAAGTATCAAATCAATCTAATAGACACTCCTGGTCATGTAGATTTTACTTATGAAGTTTCCCGCTCTTTATCTGCCTGTGAAGGTGCTCTTCTTGTCATAGATGCATGTCAAGGGGTTCAGGCTCAAACTTTAGCAAACGTACACCTTGCACTTGATCGCGATCTTGAAATTGTTCCGGTGATTAATAAAATCGACTTGCCTAATGCAAATATTGAAGAAGCACGCAAACAAATTGAAGATGTCATCGGCCTCGATGCCTCGGACGCTATTTGTTGTTCTGCAAAATCTGGATTAGGCGTGTCTGAAATATTAGATCGCATTATTAAGTCTGTTCCAGCACCAAAAAAACCTGAAGATGATCTTTTAAGAGCCCTTGTTTTTGACTCCCACTATGACATTTATCGAGGGGTCATGGTCTATGTACGCATCATCAGCGGAGAAATCCGTAAAGGCACACAGATTAAGATGATGGCAAGTGGAAAAGGATTTGACACACTCGAAGTGGGAAAATTTCTCCCTAAAGAAACTCCGGTCGATGCTCTTTATCCAGGTGATGTAGGCTATCTAATTGCAAATATCAAAATCACTGCAGATGTTAAAATTGGCGACACAATCACGACCCAGCGCCTGCCGGCCCCTGAAGCACTCCCCGGCTTTAAAATCATCTCTCCAGTGGTTTTTGCAGGGATATTTCCAATTGACACTTCCGATTTCGAAACATTACGAGACGCTCTAGGGAAACTTCAACTTAACGATTCAGCACTGCACATCGAACAAGAAAGCAGCATGGCCCTCGGCTTCGGTTTCCGTTGTGGATTTTTAGGTCTTCTCCACTTAGAGATCGTCTTTGAGCGTTTACAGCGAGAATTCAATCTAGATATCATCTCAACGGCTCCAAGCGTTATCTACAAGTTCACCATGCACGGCGGTGAAATCAAAGACGTTGATAATCCAGCGTTTTATCCTGATCCAACAACAATTGACCGTGTCGAAGAGCCTTGGGTCAAATGTCACATCATCGTTCCTGCTGATTATCTCGGTGCCGTTATGGCGCTTGGAATGGATAAACGCGGTCTCTGCCTAAAAACAGAAACTCTTGATTCCCGCCGTTTAATACTGACCTACCGTCTTCCTTTAAATGAAATCATCATCGACTTCAACGACAAACTTAAATCCTCTACGAAGGGATATGGATCCTTCGATTACGAATTTGACGGTTATGAGAAAAGCGACATCGTTAAGCTGGAAATCCGTCTGAATGAAGAGCCTGTTGATGCATTTTCCTGTCTAGTACACCGCTCTAAAGCCGAAGCTAAAGGAAGAACGCTCTGTGAGAGGCTTAAGACTGTCATTCCTCAGCAACAGTTTAAAGTGCCGATTCAAGCTGCAATTGGCGGAAAAATCGTTGCCAGAGAAACAATCAATGCCCTTAGCAAAGATGTTACGGCTAAATGTTACGGAGGAGATATCTCACGTAAACGTAAGTTATGGGAGAAGCAGAAGAAGGGTAAAAAGCGAATGAAAGAAATCGGAAAAGTTAATATCCCCCAAAGTGCCTTTATGGATGTTCTTAAAACCGGGGACTAATGACTGCGCAACTCTCCATTAAACAGCGTTATTTTTTTCCTCAACAGCTTGTAAGCATAAATTGGGATAATATCCCTAAACACATTGCTATGATCCCAGACGGAAATCGGCGATGGGCCATGCAACAAGAGCTTTCTACTAAGGAAGGCCATGAAGAAGGTGGCAATACTTTAATAGAAATTGTTAAAGCTGCCTGTGAATTAAACATCGAGGTCATGACCTTTTATCTATTTTCCACAGAAAATTGGGCGCGTCCTGAATTGGAAATTACCGCCCTCATGTGGCTCTTGCACGTCTTTCTTCTGGACAATCTTGAAACAATGTTAGATTATGGCATTAAGCTACATACTATTGGCACCTTAGAAAAACTTCCTGAATACGTTCAAGAAACAATTAGGCAAACAAAAATTGCCACCGAAAACTGTCAAACAATCGACATGGTCCTTGCTATAAACTATGGTAGCCGCGATGAGATGTGTAGAGCTGTACGATCAATTGCCAAAGAGGTGGATATCGGAATGATTTCGCCTGAGGACATTTCCGAATCTTTAATTGCAAGTCACCTAGATACGGCACCCTGGAAAGATCCTGATCTTCTTATCCGGACAAGTGGGGAAAAACGCCTCAGCAATTATTTGCTTTGGCAGCTTTCCTATAGTGAAATTCATGTGACGGATGTCCTCTGGCCAAATTTCCGTCCGAATGATCTTTTGGAAGCACTACTCAATTATCAAACCCGTCATAGACGCTTAGGGAAGCAATGAATTTACGCAATATGAGCAATTTGAGTCAGCGCCTAATTGTAGGAACTGCCTCAACCTTTATAATGTTCCTTTCTATCTTTCTTTCATGGGAAAAAACTACCCGCCCTTTTTTTGTATTATTGATTGCAGGGATTATCGGATGCGCTCTCTATGAATTTTATGCGATTGCAATTAATAAAAAGTATTACCCGCTCCGCTCCTGTTCAATTGGCTGTTCTGCACTTTATGTCCTTGCTACATTTTTGAGCACCCAAAGCCCCCTCTTTCATGCGCTTCCCCTATTTGTACTATATTTCACATTAATTATTGTTTTTGCCTTTTTTTTTGTTCAAGGGGAACATCCTTTACCCACAATTGCCATCACGCTTTTTGGGCTAGCATATATAACTCTCCCTCTTAGCTTTATGATCAGCATAAACTACTTTTTCCCTGAAAATTCAACTCAAGATGGCCGTTTGTGGCTTTCCTACTTGTTGATCGTCACTAAGATGACAGACACGGGAGCCTACATCGCTGGAAAGATTTTTGGGAAAAACAAAATCACACCCTATATCAGTCCTTCAAAGACATTTGAAGGTGCAATTGGTGGATTTTTAGCAACGACCGCAACAAGCGTTCTCTTTTGCATCATCACAGGCGCTTTTTTTCCTAAGCCACTTGATCTATCTTTAAGCCAAAGTCTTTTCCTTGGAATGCTTATTGCAACAATTGCGCAATTTGGAGATCTAGCGGAGTCTTTACTTAAAAGAGATGGTCACGTTAAAGATAGCAACCAGCTACCTGGCCTCGGTGGTGTGTTGGACATGTTCGATTCCCTCATCTTCACTGCCCCACTCGTATATTTCTTTTTAATCTCTACTCATATACGGTAACAACTATATCGTAACAACCTAAAAATCACCTTATGCAGGAGCCCCTGAAATGCTCATAACTATTGATGGACCTGTCGCCACAGGAAAAAGCAGTATTGCAAAGAAATTAGCTGAGGAGCTGGGATATATCTATTTTGATACAGGGGCGATGTACAGAGGTTTAACCTGGTTCGTGCTTCAAAAAAAAATTGATGTCAATAATCCAATTGAAGTTGCGGACCTTCTGGATCAATTTGTTTTTGAAATCAAAATCAAGCATGGCGACCGGCTCTATTTTGTAAATAAAGAAAATGTTACAGATGCAATTCGCAGAGATCAGGTTACTTCACTTGTTTCAGAAGTTTCTGCAAATCCCGTTGTTAGAGAAAAACTAGTTAAAACTCAACGTGAATTTGCCGTTGGAGTCAATTCTGTTTTTGAGGGGCGGGATATGGGTTCTGTTGTCTTTCCGGATGCGGATTTGAAAATCTTTTTAACTGCTAGAATTGAGGTGCGTGCAAAAAGACGTTATCTAGAGCTCAAAGCTAAATTCCCGGAAGAAAGCGGCACATTGACCATTGAAAAAGCGATTGAAGATATTAATAAACGCGACGCCTACGACACCGAACGTGTTAACTCACCCCTAATACAAGCACGAGATGCCATTATCGTAGATACTTCCGATAAAACAATCGACGAAGTCGTTTTCGAGATTTTAGAGCTTAAGGACCAAAAGCGTTTTCATGTGAAAAGTGACAAGTAACGATCTATGATGTTTTAGGCGTACCCTTAGGGTCGCGTAAGTTAACTCAAGAATCTTTCGCTGCTCCCGCAGCTCTACTTGTTAAACAATCCTAACCATCGAGTAGGTGGGGCCCGAAGGCCCCGACCTCTCACAGAACCGTACGTACGGGTCCGTATACGGCTCTTCATGCTAACTTCACCCACTTTTCTGTGGAGAACCAGTGTTCCAGTCCGAGCT
>JACCRY010000135.1 GCA_013813265.1 Parachlamydiaceae bacterium | reverse complement strand
CAAACTCCACGCAAATTTGTTTATTTTCCTCAAAATTACAAAGCGATTTGAGTGCTCTAGAATTGAAAAATCACCAACGAGAGCTCGATCATCGGGCGATTTTTCGATTCTAGAGCACTCAAATCGTTTTGCAATTCCGTCATGGTATTTGAGTTTTTGAAGGCTTTGAAAGGTGTTACCATTCTTGTGGTTTGTCATGATCAAACCTTAGTTGCTGGCTATACCACAGGAAAAAAGCTGCGCATCGAAATAGATAATCAAGGTTTGAGGCAATTAAAAGAGGGATGATTTAAAGGAGTTTTTCTAAAACTTCTTTCAGATCAGAATCAATGATTTTTAGGGCATTTGATCCCCTAGTAATCTGGGAAATACTAACGCCAAAGTACTCGGCGATTTCTCGCTGAGTCATTTTACCTTCTCGTAG
Organism: Parachlamydiaceae bacterium; assembly: GCA_013813265.1. Taxonomy (GTDB): domain Bacteria; phylum Chlamydiota; class Chlamydiia; order Chlamydiales; family Parachlamydiaceae; genus JACCRY01. Next base: position 35,980 of record JACCRY010000135.1, on the reverse strand, counting down.
CGCTTTGACAATCAAAAAACGTCCGCCAATAGTTTCCTTTTCTTCCAGCGTTAAAAATAGATCGAAAAATCGTTTAAATTCTTCAGGAGATTTTATTTTTGAACACAAGATCAAAAAACCTTGCCATCCATCTTTATCTGACTTCTGTTCCAATTTGTTCACCTTTATTTAGTGTCGTAAAATTATACTGACCTTTTAAATATGCTCTTTTTAGAGACCTGTTGTCAAGTGGGACATATGTATCAAACCATGTGTAAATTTGAGACATATGAAACATATGCATGCTTGCTGTTTGACTCATATGTTTCAAAATGATAAGATGAGTGAAACATAAAAAGAGAGTCAATATGAAGTATTTAGGCTATGAATCTTCAACCTTAGAGTTTAAAAAAACTCTCCCCGAAAATGATCAGATTGTCAAAATAGTGATCGGTTTTGCAATCGTTATGGCGGCAAACTTGTGATTGGAGTAGACTCTGAAAGGAATATTGTTGGTATATCTGAGGACGAGCTTCAACGCACAATGGAATATCTTGACAAAAGCATTTTTGAATCATGTGCCCCTCCAATTATCCCTACCATATATACACAAAGAATAAGTGATAAATTTTTACTTATTATTGAAGTGTCAACGGGCATGAGCAAGCCCTACTTTAGAAAATCCGAAGGAGTTGATAAAGGGACTTATATTCGATTAGGGAGGTCAACAGTTAAAGCGACTGGAGAAATGATTGAAGATTTAAAGTGGCAATCGCGCGGAAGATGCTATGATATGATGCCTGTTTACCAGACCAAAGCAGACGATTTAGACAAAAGTAAAATTTTGGATTTTCTCAACTCAAGAAAAGCACCGAAAGTGAAAAGTGTTTCTTCTTCACTTCTATCTTCCTACGATTTGACTGTTGAAGAGCACTCTGCCACTTATAGTACTGTTGGAGGAATTCTACTATTTGGTAAGAAACCGCAAGGTTTTTTTTCTGAAGCAAGTATTTTGTGTACACATTTTTCGGGCATTAGCGGCCGGGAAGCTTTAGGTAGTATTGAATGTGTCGGCACATTACTCGAACAATTCTACACGGCGCATAACTTTATTGTTGGGCGATTGAGTAAGTCATTTTCAATACGTGGCATCAAAAGAGAAGAAGAATTAGAAGTTCCAGAAGCAGCGATTCGAGAAATGCTCTTAAATGCTGTTATTCATCGTAATTATCATATTGATGCGCCTACAAAAATTGCCATATATGACAATAGAATTGAATTTTTTACTCCGGGTGTTTTCCCAGGCCCGCTAGATACTCACAATTTAAAATTGGGCCTTACATTTATCCGAAATAAGGTAATTTGCAGAGTGTTTCGAGAAGCGGGTTTAATTGAAAAGTTGGGGTCTGGTTTTATTACACTCTTTGATAGCTATGAAAAAAAGGGCCTTGCTAAGCCTGAAGTGATTGAAGGGGATGGATTTGTTAAATGTATTTTACCAAGACCTTCTTTTGGTCAAACGGAAATAAAGGATGACGGCGAAATGAAGGCTATTTTAGGGCTATTTGAACTTTCAGGAGAAGTTGCTATTTCAGATGTGATGCAGGCGCTTCAGTTCTCTCGTCCAACAGCAGGAAGACGCTTGACCGAACTGATTCAACGAGGCTTGATCGAACAAGTCGGAAGAGGAAAAGGAACTCGCTATCGTATAGTGGAGAACACCACAAATTGTCGAAAGCATGGCTAATTCGATTAATTCTGTTAGTATAAGCACAAGAGGCCCAAACAAATTGAGGCCTCTTGAGCGGCATAAAATTTTAATCAAAACTAGATGATAGCAACAGGCTCTAAAAAGGTCACTTTTTTGCCACTAAGATCCCCACCAAAACGCGATCCATCAGACCAATCTGCTATTATTGTACTCATTGGTTTTGTAATATAATCCATTAAGAGATCCATATTTTGAGTAGTATGGTATTTGACTTCAACTTCCTTCGCTTTTATCGTAAAAAACTCTTTACTTAAAATCTTATCAGTCAATAAATTCCATTGAGTAAGCAGTCGCATACCCGATCCTTGTATAGCGGCATTTTTCCGAGCGATAATACCCGTTATTAGTGGTCGTACTTTAACTCTAAGCCTTTCAACTTCTTGGAAAAATTTTTCACTATAGTCAATAACAGGTTGTTTTAATTGCTCCTCAACTGCTGCTTTTTTGAGTTCCAAAGCACCTAAAATTTCTTCTTTTGTGAATGGCGCAACAATTGGATCTCCAGGTAAGTTTAACATGTCGTGAGGAAAATTTTCAAGCGAGCAAGTTGAGGTTTGCATCCAAACACCTAAATTTGGCGCTGTGAAAGTGATTTCCAACTTCCACTCACTATCTTTATAGGCCCTTTTATAACCTTTTATTTCGTATTGCCCTTCTTGCAAGTTCATGAAAATGATTTGCTCTTCGCTTAAATTTGCCCTTTGTGAAAATGATTTTCGATGCGCGTTAAATGCTTCCTTTACAGCCTCTTCCACTTCCGCTTTTGAAACTTTTTCTTTAGGCATTTCAGGTTGCTTTTCTAGTATAAATTCTATGTTGTTATTCAATGTAATTTTCCCTCGATCAAAATCAACACTCATTTCATCATCTTGTCCGACGATTTGGATTGCCTCGTCAATGGCCAACAGTTCTGCTTCCACAACTTTTGAATCAACTCCTGGATTCTCTGCCATTTTCAAAAGATATTGGCTCAATGTATTGCCTATATCTGATTCAATTTGTTTAAAGATGCGGTCAACATTGTAATCAAAATTCTGAGGGTTAAAAAATGAAAGAAAAAAATTTATAATATAATCTCCCCAAGTTGGCTTAGCTATGACTATATAATCAGTATTCACTACGTTCCCTGAGCCGATCCCTACATTATTAGCAAGGTCTTGAAAACTAGTACTTTCGAAATTTCGTGATATTGGAAAGTTAATTGACATTTACAACTCCTTTAAGTTATTATTAACAACACTAACACGTATTATATCATTTATTTTAATTTAAGCCAATGTTAATGTGCATTTTTTTTATTTAATTAAAAAGTAACACAAACAATCCAAAATAGACCCGAAGGCCTTCGATTCTCTGGCTATAATAATCCAAAATAATATCAAAATTAGATGTCGACAACTGACTCTAAATACTCCACTTTTTTGTCAGCAAGGTTACCGGAAAAAATTGATTTCATCCCTGACCACACATTCAATCTATGACCTATTGGATCCGTTAGACTCTTTGTTAAATCCATTTTTTGATAATAAATATCATGAATAACCTTCGTGTTGTTTTCAAACCTATTTTCGATCTTTATACTTTTAGTAAAATAATTCCATTTCTGATCCAATTTATTCAAACTTTGGCGCTTGATTATAGCCAATATTAACGGTTCTACTTTATCACAAATCTCCTGAGTTTTTTGGATGTACTTTTCTTTATGGTTGATTGGAGCTTGTTTTAGCTGTTCAACAAATGAGGTCTCTTTAGCTTGCAATTCAGCAATCCTCTCATCTCTTTTAAATGGTTCAATAATCAGCCCTTCCTGATGATCAACACTATTTAAAACTTCTAATTCAGCTCTAGTACTCAACAATTCTTTTCGGACAACTTCCGAATCTACTCCAGGGTTCTCTGCCATTTCCATAATATAGTTACTTAAGGATTTCTGTATGTCCGAAGTGATTATGTTAAAGATACGTTCAGCATTGTAATCAAGATTCTGTGAACAGAAACAAAGCGAAAGAAAGAAATTTTTTATATAATCTCCCCAAGTCGGTTTAGCTATGACTTTATAATCAGTATTTACTACATTACCTGAACCAATTTCAATATTGTCAGCAAGGTCTTGGAAGTTAGTACTTTCGAAATTTTTTGACACCGGTATGTTAATTAACATATCCCCCCAATATTAAATTATTTATAAACGAATTCCTTTGTTTTTAATTATATTATTAATTATAATTTAAGTCAATAAGATCTATTCTTCAAATCCTTACCGAGTTAGTTAGAGGGACGCGCCACACTTTTCATGAAGCCACACCTTAGCCAGCTCAGCATCGGAATGATCAGGTTAAGCAACTAAATTTTCCTATTAGTTTGCATTAGTTTAGAATTGTTTCACCGCTACCGCGGCTAACTAATTTTAATTGTTTTCGACTCCAGGTTCCGCTAGCGTTCACGCGAGACGATTGCATAAGTGCCGATAAAATATTTTAAAACTGTTGTCATAGCATTGTCAGCCCGATTCATTTTTTTAAGACAAGTTTCCAGTTTAGGGCCTTAACTTTCTGAAAATTAGATAGTTAAAGTAATTTTCAAAATATTTTATTGTCACTCATGCAATCGTCTCGCGTGAAGCGTTAGCGGGAGGTCGGGTCGAATTAATTAAAATTAGTTAGCCTCGGTAGCGGTGACAGAAAAATAGTATGAGATAAAAAGTTAATTTCTTAACCAGATGCGCATGCATCGGAATGTCCAGTCACAGATTCTTAGCGGCTAGTTACTCGGGTCATACTACGCTTTTTATGAAGTAAGACACCTTGCTAGCTCGGCATCGATGTATCAGTCACAGTTTGATTGTTCTCAAAAGAAGATTGACACCCGAACCTCTTTCATAGTAAATATATTTTTAAACAACTATTTTACCGCCCACGAGTTTACTTGGGTATAATGAGGATCAATTATGAGTGCATCTTTAATTGAGTCTGAAAGTCATACAGCTAAACAATGGAAATCTTATGCAATAATGCTTGTAGCAAGCATTTGTGTCGTCGGTTTAGCTTGGAGCTCAGGATACGCCTTAAATCTGCTTTATCCTTTACCACCCATTTCAGTAGATATTCTTGAATTCTCGGGGTACGTTCTTTGGGGAACAGGCATGGCAAAGCCTAGAATAAATCATTTCATTAACTGTGCTCGTTCAAAGGCTCTAAACCGACATTTGCAACTCTTTTGTGCCGAAGTTGGGATCTTTGTCTTTGTTCTAGCGCGCACCTTAGTCCCGACTTAAAGCATAAAGATAGCTGACAAAAAAGGAATCCAAGGACTTTAGTAACTAGCAACTAGATTTGTAGTCCCTTAGGTCCTTTATGTCCTTTAGGTCCCCGTCCTTTTAATTTGACAGAATAATACTTTTCTGGTAAACTGTTAGCAACGCTAAATAAGGAGTTTTGCGATGTCTACTTTCAATTTTATAGCAGCTTCTAGACAGCCAGTGCCTACAATACGTATCAGTACTTCTTTGTTTTCGTTTTTTGATGCTTCCCTCCTTCTTCCCCTTCTCTTCCTTAGCTTATAAAGCTAAACTCCCGGTAATTTTTTTATAGTTTTTCCATTTTACTGAATTAGCAAACTGTTCTATCAATGAATATTTCTTACTTTGTTTTGATTGCATAATCACAATAAAAGTAATGAAATTTTAATGTTTTATTAAATTGAATTTATTTAAAGGTTTTATATGTCTAACAATCATGAGATTTCTGACACTACATGGAAGAGTCAGGCTGGATTTATTTGGTCATTAATTGGATCGGCGGTTGGCTTTGCCAACATCCTGAGCTTCAGTGCTCAAGTTTACAAAAATGGCGGAGGCGCCTTCTTAATCCCCTATTGCATGGCACTTTTCATGCTTGGCATTCCCTTGTTGATTTTGGAAGGAATTATTGGATATCGGATGAAATCCCCTCTTGTTTCAGCCTACGGAAGCGTTTGGGGTCGAGCAGGAAAAACTCTAGGTTGGATGGCTGTTTTAGCTTGCCTCTCCATTGGAGGATTTTACATTGTTTTGACCGGATACTCCGTAGCTTACACGTACTTTGCCGCAGTTAATGCCATTCCGGATGATTCGAAGGGATTTTTTATAGACTCATTCTTGAAAACAACAGCCGGGTTGACAGATTTTGGACAGTTCTCCGTCCCTATCATCTTTTCAACTTTAGCAGTTGTCGCCATAACCTGGTTTGTTATGGCGCGTAATGTCAGAGATGGTATTGAACGCATTTGCTCTATTTTTATGCCTTTGCTTGTCGTGATTATGACATCTTTCGCCATCATTGTCGCCTTTCTGCCAGGTGGAATGGATGGATGGCAGTATTACCTAAAGCCAGATTTTGCTAAATTAGTCGACCCTAACTTGTGGAGAGATATTTTTGGACAGTTGTTTTTTAGCTTATCTTTGGGATTAGGAATTGTTGTGGGCTATTCACGACATACGGGAAAAGAAATTAACATTCCCAAAGCCATGATGTATGTTGCTATAGGCGACTTTGCAGTCTCCTTTATTTCCGGTGCAGCCATTTTTGGTTGTTTAGCGCATGTCAGCTATACACAACAGATATCTTTTGCCTCAATTTTAACATCTGATTCCACGTTTGAGATCGGATTTATTGTTTTCCCCCAAATTTTTAAGGTTTTCGGGCCTATTCTAGGGCAAATCATTGGTGTGATTTTCTTCTTCTGCATTTTTATTGCAGGAATTACGGGAGTATTTTCTATTGTTGAAAGCATCGCAGGCAATGTTGAGGTCGAATTTCAAACTTCTCGTAAGCGTGCAGTCTCTGCTACAATCGTAGCGATGACTTGTGTAGCAATGTTCTTTTGCATGGGTAATGCCTCACACCTGATCGATGCTTTAGTGCCTATGGTCATGGGAACGAATATGTTGATCGGAGGCCTAGCCTTGATTCTCATTTTCCAGTATGCTTGCCCCACAATCAAAAATGATTCTGTATGGATCTCTGGAAATAGGTTACGCCCTTACGCCTTTTGCCTGAAATACATTGCTCCAGCTATTTTGGGAATTATTTTGATTGGAAATTTGTCACAAGAGTTTCAATCTTTTGACTTGGAAAAGGGAGTGCGTTGGACTTGGTTCATCTTTGCATTGGTGTCAGCTTGTACGCTTACAAGAGTTGCTGAAAGAAAAGCTAAAGCAACTGCTAGTAAAGTAAATGCTAGTGAGGCCTATCAAGGTAACAAAGACTTGAATGATACATTGGAAATGTTTTAAGCTTTTATGGGCCATTGGTAGATGTCCTGACCAATGGTCCATAATAAAGGCTCAATAAAAAAAATCGGTTATCGAAAAATTCAAGAGGAGGCAGATTGCCTTAAATTAAATGTCTTCAACTTTTTCCCACTCAGGAAGAAAACTTCCATAAATGCCGTAATTTCCCACGAGTGATACTGCCGCAATCGCAGGAGGAATTGATTCTTTTAGCCATTCAAATATTTCTTCCTCGTCAAAATTTGGAATATTATCCATTAATGAACAAAACCGGACTTCAGTAAGATCCCTAGATTTCGCAGCCTCAAGTTGTGTAATTTTTGTGTCATGCCCTACCTGTCTTTCTCTTGTATATTTCACAGCAGCAATCTCATCCTTTAACACTCTTTTTGCTAAGGCTCCGGCGGCTCTTAACGCCACACCAAGTGTATCTACGATTACATTATAGGCCATGTGTACAGGTGCTCCAATTAACAAATCGATAATTGAACTAGGTAATGTAATGAATAGTTGTTTGGCTCCCAATTTGGCATCAAATCCTTCCATTCCTGCTAATCCACACACAATGTTCCCTAAAGCTTTAAATGCAGTTTCTCCTACCGTAGCTACTTTTGTAGCTAAAGTAATACAGGCAGTTACAATACCGATTGGGAGAGCAATAGCTAGCACTGTAATTGATTTCAGCTCTCTGGACGGTAGCGTCCATTGGGAAACTTTTTCAAACAAGGAACTTTTTAATTCTTCACCAACTATACTAGCACCTAGACAATGATTAAATTCCACACCCATTTACAACTCCTTTTTTAGTATTTAAATGATAGCTACAAAGACAATTATACTTCTTTGCCAGTACTTTCGCAATTTTTTTTAGCATCACACAAAAAATATCGACATCATACTGCCGATATTTTTAATTTTTTAAGATTTAAGCACTAATAAATCTACTCAAGCTAGGCAAATACTTTCAACGATTGTAACATTTATTCAATATGCCATTAATCCTTGATTTGACACTATTGACCATTAAGTTAAAATTTATTTATGTGATTAATCTTCATTCTTCAGAATTTAAAAGCTTAGAAAAAGAAAGAAAATCTCCATAAATGACATTATTTCCTGCTACAGTCAAAACAAAATAGACTAGAGCACATATTTCTTTTATAGGGGTATCTTTTTCTAATGTTTCTTGCTCAGTTTTAGGGATAACAGTGGATTTATATCTAGATGCTTGAAGATCTTTAATTTTACGCTCATGGCCTGCCGCTCTCTCCTGTGCATAATGAAAAGGGACCGCTATTTTAAACAGCCTTCCTAATATTTCACAAGAACTTTTACTACTTATACCAATTGTATCTCCGACTATATTATAAAGCATGTGGGCAGGGGCTCCCACTAATAAATCTATAATTGAACTAGGCAAAGCAATAAAAAGCTGTTTAGCCCCTAATTTAGCATTGAATCCTTCTACATTTGCTAACCCGAAAAAGATATTTGCGAAAGATTTAATAAGTACTTCACCAACTGTAGCGACTTTTGTAGCTAAAGTTACAGCGGCCAAAGCCAAACCTATGGGCAAACTGCCTGAAATTACTACCAGTGGTTTGATAGCATTCGCAGAAGAAGCCCAATTATTAATAGAATCAAACATGAATTTTTTCAATTCTTCGCCACAAATAGATGCGCCTAGACAATGATTAAAATCTATACTCATAACCCCTCAAATAAAAGTAAATATTATTATTAATATATCACTTAACAATTTTATTGTCAATGTTAGTTAAATTAGTTAAAAATTTTCCTCCACTTCCCAACAAACTTCTTTACAAGAAAACTTATGATTTATTTTTTTACTAAAATTCCACATTTAAGTAATTCATTTTTAAATAACTTTTACGCCATCCAAACAGACGATTTACGCGTGTTGACGCCCAAGCGGCGAATGCGGCAACAACATATAGCTACACGCCTAAGCGTGTGGTAATGAAAATTCTTGGAAAAAGCCGCGATAGCGGCAACAGAGGCCGAACGACCTCTACCGCCTTTTTTAACGGCTTAACGCGTTTAATACTGCACCACACACTCACACGTGTGGCTATATGCGGTTACGTTTGCGGCTTAAAGAATTGCCTTTTACGAGTTACTCCTTGTGTAAAAAGATCCTTGAGGGCAGACTCAAGGAACTTGAAAATGGGTTAATCTGAAATGAAGCAGCGTCCACCTCCTCCACCTATACATGAACAGGATCGCCTTCGACTTCTTATCGTCGTCCTTGGTATCGTGCTACTATTATCCCTTCTCGTCATGCAATACTACTTTATTCAACTAGCACAGTTCGACCATTGGACCAAACTTGCGCGAAGACAGCATTTCTTTTCAGTTGACGAACCCTTTATACGAGGTTCTTTCTATAGTAACGCCTCCCTTGGTCGTCAACATCCTGACACCCCCCAAAGATTGGTATTGGATATTCAAAAGGTTCACCTCTATGCAGACCCCGCTTCGATCCCCAGTGAATATCACTCTGAAGTAATATCCGGACTTAAAAATGCCTTGGACTTAACGCCTCAACAGCAACAGAAGCTGCTAATGCAACTTCTCCACAAAAAAAGCCGCAGTCGAAAACTAGCGCTTTGGCTTGACAACCGACGCAAAGAACAGATTTTAAATTGGTGGCGCCCTTTTGCGCGCAGCCGTCAAATCCCAATCAATGCTCTTTTCTTTGTCTCTGATTACCAACGCTCCTACCCCTTTGGTAAACTTCTAGGACAAGTTATTCAAACGGTTCAAAAAAAGAGAGATGAGAGGACTGGTCAGGCACATCCTACAGGTGGTCTTGAACTAAGTTGCGACAAACACCTAAAAGGATGTAAAGGTAAGCGCCTTTTAATGCGTTCACCTCGCAACTCTCTTGAGTCAGGTGAAATCGTTGCGCTGCCGGAAAATGGAGCTGATGTTTATCTTACGATCAATCATGTGCTGCAAGCGATTGCCGAAGATGAAATCGCCAAAGCGGTGCATCGCAGTAATGCTAAGTCTGGTTGGGCCGTGATGATGCATCCGGACACAGGTGAGATCTTGGCATTGGCCCAATATCCATATTTTTATCCGGAACATTATGCCGAATATTTTAACGACTCTGCCAAGAGGGACCTCTCCAAAGTAAAAGCCGTCAGCGACGCTAATGAGCCCGGCTCAGTCATGAAACCTGTGACTCTTGCTGTTGCATTTATGGCGAATGAAGAGCTAAAACGGCGTGGCGAAAACTCTCTTTTTTCTCCGGATGAAAAAATGGCTACTTTAGATGACCGCTTTCCTGGTCGACGGCCTCTCAAAGAGATTACCTACCATCGTTTTCTTAATATGAACATGGGAATATGGAAATCCTCCAATATCTATGTAGCGCGATTAATTCAACGTGTTGTGGAACGCCTTGGGAATGAATGGTACCGCCAAGTGCTAGTTGAAGTATTCGGATTCGGACAGAAAACAGGCATTGAGCTACCAGGCGAAAGCGCTGGTGTGGTACCAAGACCAGGTAAGATGCATCCTAACGGAGCTTTGGAATGGTCTGTGCCAACGCCCTTTTCTTTGGCTATGGGCCATAACGTGCAGATTACAAGCATTCAGTTACTTAGAGCTTATGCCTGCCTTGCCAATGGCGGTCGTTTAGTAAAACCGACCCTCATACGCAAAATAGTACAAAACAGAAGAGATGGTTCTGCAAAAGTAATAATCGACAACACGACTAAAGAAAGACATTTGGCTTTTCCAAAAGTTCTAGATTCCGAAATGACTTCGCAGGTGGTTGCAGCAATGAAATACGCAACGAAGAAAGGAGGATCCTCTTTCCGAGGTGATATTAACGGATACACCGAAGCGGGCAAGACAGGAACCTCTGAAAAAATCATTAACGGTGTTTATAGCCGCAAAGATCACGTCTCTACTTTTATTGGGTTTGCGCCAGTCAATAAGCCTGCTTTTGTGTTGCTTGTGACTATTGATGAACCCGAACATGGATATATCCCAGGTATCGGCAAAAGACATATGGGGGGCTTAGCCGCTGTTCCTGCTTTCCGAGAAATTGGCAAAAGGTCTTTAGCTTATTTAGGAATATCTCCGGATGACCCCTATGGATATCCATTTGGAGATCCGCGATATGATCCCTCTAAAGCAGATTGGGTGAAAGAGGTGCAAGCTTTACAGAACCTCTACAATACGTGGAATCTTCCTTAGCGATTTAACGTAGAGAAGAGTTTATTTTAATTGTCATTCCGTAATACATATCAAGCTAAACGTAATCATTTTTTTCTACCACAGAGTTAAACGCTTGCTCGGATACTGGACATAAATTTTAGGAGCGCAGGCATATCCCACAAGTAACGATGTGCAAAACAAAGTAGGCCTGAAAATTAACTAGTACTGAATTTCAATTTTAAATAATCTTTGTGCCTTTGTGCCTTTTGTAGTTTCTTTGTGTTAAAAAAAACCCATTAGTACTTAGATAGATTTAGCTGGTTAAACTACAATAAAAGTTTCATTTTAAATGGATTACCGAGGAAGCACTCGATTGATTTTTTAACACAAAGAGACAGCAAAAGACGCAAAGGACACAAAGAAGATATTAATCACACAAATTCGCAAAAGTATATCAAAAAACAGAAAGTACTTTTTATAAAATCTTATATCTGCTAAAATTACAAACAATCAACAATTCAAAGTTGATATTGAAACAACTTACCTGGATTAAAAAAATGAACAATTTTCTTTCGCTTCTCTTTTGTTGCCTTCTCGGCTTCAGCGGCGTAAATGCAGATGAATCTTCAGAGACATCCAATATCTTCACTAACGAGAACCAAGTTTCAATTGATGACCCTTCACAATACTCGGCACAAATGCGCAATCTTGCTAATATAGCAGATAAAAATGAAGAGAGTGTCATGAGCTACTTTCATCGAATTAAAGAAGTTGATATTGAAGATAAAGCTGTTTTTTTAGAAGATGGCTCTAAATGGGATATCGGCTATTGGCATACAGACGCTATTGCAAATTGGGAAGTGGGAGACCGATTGGCTGTTTCTTTCAGCAATAGTTTTAATGGGATGGGCTTACAGAATTTAGATAAGGGTTCGTTAGCTTGGGCTTCAATTTGGGGATTCAATATGCCTCAAGCAGAGAATTCTGACTCTGTAATATCCTTATCTAATGATGATCCTAACTATAGTGCTATTGTTACATTGAAAAGTGGATTTGAATTTGGCATCCCCACATATTGGTTCGGAGATCCTACTTTTAAAATTGGGGATCCTGTCTTTGTTTTTCAAAAAGGTGATATATACTCTGTTGCTAATTTGAACACAGGAAAGGTGGCAAAATCATCTACTCTTATAACCGTTGGAAATCCTGATTGGAGACATGAGGCTCAATAAAGCTTAGGTTTACTGAAAGTCTCCCATTGGGAATAATATAAGTTGGGAGACATTCTTCGTAAAACTTCGACAACTAATGAAAACACAAAGGAACAACAAATGAAAAAATTACTGTCCATTCTATTTTGCTGCTGTCTTACCTGGAGTTCTACGAGTGCAGTAGAACCTTCGATTTCCACTGGATTTTTTGCAGATGAAAATCAAATATCTATAGATGAGCCTGAGCAATACTCAGTTCAAATGAACAACCTCAGATCTATTGTTGACGCATTTGACGTAAATATTGCCTATTATTATCGCATTAAAGCGATTGATGTTGACAAAAGAACTGTCTATTTAGAAGATGACTCTAAATGGGATATCGGCTGGTTTTATAAAGATGTTATGATAGACTGGCAGGCAGGTGATCGTCTATCGATTTCTTACCAATTTGACTGGAATGGAGTTGGCATTCGAAATTTAGATAAGAATTCATTGGCTTGGGCGTCAATATGGAGATGGAATTTTCCCTATGCTGAAGATGCAGATAGGGTAGCAGAGATAACCTATCGTGATTCTTATGCTTTACTTACTTTGAAAAGCGGATTTCAATTCACCCTTCAAACATTTCAATATTTCCACCCGATTTTTGAAGTTGGCGAAGGCGTTTTTGTTTTTCAAAATAAAGACTCTTTCTTAATTAAAAAGTTATCCTGTGGATGCACTAAAGAAGCATCGATTGGGACAATTGGCAATCCCGACTGGCGACATGAAGCGCAGTAGGGAATATACCAGGGGAGATAATCATACCGCTCTTTCAGAGCTCTTTTTTTTCCTTTATTTACCCACAGTTTACCCTTTCAAAGCTACACTGTGGGCTTCAATCAAATTGCTCTTTCAGAGCTAATACATGCTCGAATAACATTAACCTAAATACGAGGAGACTCTGGAAGGAAGCCCCCTACCTGCATTTTCCACATATGTGCGTAACGCCCTTGTTTAGCCAAAAGTTCTGCATGCGACCCTTCTTCCACAATCTTTCCTTGATCAAACACCAGAATTCGATCCATTTTGGCCAATGTAGAAAGGCGATGTGCTATGACAATCGTTGTGCGATTTTGCATAAGTCGTTCTAAACTTTCTTGTATGTAGTTTTCGGTAACGGAGTCCAGCGATGATGTCGCTTCATCTAGAATGAGGATCGGGCAAGCAGCCAACATGGCACGTGCAATCGCAATCCGTTGTCTTTCACCGCCCGATAGCTTTGTCCCACGCTCTCCAACCAGCGATGCATATCCATGCGGTGATCTTTTGATAAATTCATCGCAATGGGCCATTCTAGCAGCTTCATATATTTCTTCTCGCGACGCCTCGATCTTGCCGTATTGGATATTGTCCTCTAATGTTCGGTGAAACAATAAGGGGTCTTGAGGAATTAAAGCGATCTGTTTATGAAGGGATTCAAGTGTGATTTTGGCAATGTCTTGTCCATCGATTAGAATTCTTCCTTTTGTAATAGGAAAAAATCTTAAGATTAAATTAACAAATGTCGACTTACCTGCCCCAGAATAACCTACAAGCCCTACTTTTTCTCCTCCTTTAATATGAACGTCCTTCTTATCAAACAACTTTTTTTCGCCATAATGAAAAGATACATTTTCGAATATAATCTCACCTTTCTCAACTTTAAGTGGTGGAGTATGCGGAGGATCGACAACATCTTGCAGATCCTGCATCACAGAAAGCGCTTGACTGGCTATACCCAAGGAATTAAAAAATTTCGGCATCATGTCTCCAGCAACCCATAAAATCATGATCACATTAAATGTCGTGTTAAAGACTTGAACAACTTCCCCTGTCGTAATTTTGTTCTGGATCCAAAAGAGAACCAAAAAGGCATTTAGAGTAATAATACACACCAAAAATAAGATCGACAGTGACATCAACATCAAGGCAACACAGTATTGAGCCTTATAATTTTTTTCTTGTTCAATTTTCTGATAACCGGCTATCCGATGTTTTTCAAAGCTAAAGCGTGAAAAGAGGTTAACAGCAAAATTGTTCGTAAAGCTATCAACAATTTTTCCTGCAAGTGAACTTCGAACTTCTCCATGTGCCTTTGAATATTCGACACACTTGGAGCTGAATAGAAAACACACTGTAAAATGAATCGCAATCCAAATGCCCATCATCATTGCGAATAGCGGGTTAACTTCCGAAAAGAAGAAAAGAACTAAGATGGATGAGAAGATAGCAGGAAGAAATATCATTAAGCTATGAAGCATCGAAGAAACTTCATTCGTCATGTCACTAATTTTATTTGAGAGGCTTCCGGCAAAATGCTCATTAAAATATTTTGGAGAATGGTGCTGGATATGGTCGAACATCGTCATGCGAATATCGGCTTCTAGTTTAGGAAAAGAGCGAGCACGTAAAAAATCTCGAGTGCGAAAACAAATTTCTACAGTTGTCCACAAGCAGACTGCTGCGACTAAAAGCCACTTCAGAGACCCCCAAGCCCCTAATCGATCCGCTTCATTTTGCGCTAAGGTATCGATAATCAGTCTCAATAGATATGGCCATACCGTAGAATCAATTGACCAAATAAGGGAGAGTGAGAAAATGAAGAAAAAATTCCAAGGCTGTAAGCGTATGAATTTCCAAATAAAAGAGATCAGATTTTTAATTCGAAGGGGAGAAGTGCCGACTTTCATTAAAATCCTGATTAATGTATTAAGAATAAGATATCATAGCTTCAATTAAAACTACAAGTAATCATCGCTTAAATGGGAGCCAAAGTTTGTACGATAATAACTGTCCTTACCCAAGGCTTTGCTTCGGCATTGAGCTGATGCCTATGGTTACATATTATCACTGCATTTGCGGTTGACATAGCTCCAGCAAATTGTTTTTCGTTCATATGTTTCCAAGAACCCCAAAAAAAGCATTTACACGAATTATAGATAGCTTCACAATAATGCAAATGCCGAACATGGGCATTCATACATCATTTGGAGAATAAATGGCTCAATCGAAAATAAAAATCGTCCAATCTTTATTACTAGGCATTTTATTTCAGATTTTTACGACCTCATGCACATATAGTCAATTGCCTGGATTTGCTTCGACAGTAACCTATGGCTCTAAACTGGAACCTAAAGATTTGGAACATAATGGGGAAGAATATGAAAAAGGGTGCTATCCCATGACCGAAAATCCTTATAGCAACTGAGATAAAAAACTGTATCTCAGCGAGGCTATAAGGATCTGCTACACTATTTAACAACTAGATTTAGCGTTTACTTTTTTCTTTTTGCTGTCCCGCTGATACTTTGCGATGCTTTCCATCTTCTTTAGCACTGCTATTAGAAGATGTCTTCTCCTTCCGAATTTTATCTTTTGAACCATTTTCCATAAAGTCATTTGGAATAACAGCTTTTTCATTTATCCCAGAGTTGGTTAACCCACCCATAGCAATGTCTGTCAATTTTTTATCTGCATTCCCTTCTTCATCCAAAGTCTCTTGGAGTAACCCAGCAACCTCTTCCAAATCTAATTCATGCGCAAATGTACGCATCGTTCCATAGGCAGATATTTCATAATGCTCAATACGTTGCGCCTTTGAAATAAGCGCTGCATCTCGCACTGTCGACTTATCAAATTCCTTAATAACTTCTTTACACTCTAAAATTAAGCCTTTAGTTGCTTTACAGAGCTTTTCCTCTGGTTCAACCTTAAGAAGTTTGTATATCTTTGTAAGACGCTGAATCTGTCCTTTAGTCTCATTTAAATGATTTTCAAAGGCATCTTTCAGCTCAGATGATTGCGCCGCCTTAACCATTTCTGGTAGAGCTTCTACAATTTGTTCTTCAGCATTGAGAATATCGTTCAATTCATCAATTAACAGATCCCTAACCCCTTTTTCCATAAAAACCCCTTAATTTTTTGTGTAAGTATCATTAAGGACAATGCCTTTAAATGAACCCTAAGAGTTTCAATAAAACAATCGCCACTACAGGAATTCCTAGCATCCATAATGCAACTAATTTTGTCATGATAAATCCTTTGTTTATTATGTTCAGAAATGGCGCGGGCCATTTCTGAACTTTGAAATTAATTTCGGCTAGCTTTTTCTGTTGAAGAAGAAATATCTGTTCCACCATTTTGTTTCATGATCTCAGAAGCTTTGTCAGCAAGTTCTTCACTATTTGTAGTGATGCTTAACAAAATTTTGCCTTTTTTAAGACCTGATTCATATTTTACAGCTTCATATTCTGGAATTCCGTAACCAACTATAGCGCCAACTATACCCCCAAGGGATCCGCCAATTGCTGACCCACTTAATGCGGCCATTAATGGTCCTGCAGCAATAAATGGACCTACACCTGGAATTGCTAAAGCACCTAAACCAGCAAGCAATCCTAAAGTACCCCCAAGAAGGCCTCCTGTTGTTGCGCCTGTAGTTGCCCCTTCTGGAGCTTTAGTTGCATTTTCTGTTCCAAGATCGTTTTTATTTGAGCGTCCATTATCATGACGATCTTTATTAGTGTTCGTGTTAACAGTGTCATAATGAGCATTGCTAAGCGTATCATTTCTTGAATGCCCATCATTATAGTCATCACTTCTTGTATTCATATTGCTTCGTTGGTCATTACTTCTTGTATCCATATTGCTACGTTGATCATTTCTGTGAGCATTTTTTGTATCAGGATAAAGGATAGAAATATCCGCATTTTGGAATCCTGAAGAAATCAAACGGTCAACAATACGATTAGCTTGACCTTCATTATCTGCTAAAGCAAAAACTGTTTTTTTCATATAGTCTCCTAAGGTTAATTAAGGGTTCCGAGTAACTTCAATCTGATTTTCCACGCGGTTGTTTCCCGCAATAGCTTGTACCTTTCTCATAATATCATCTTTTTCTTTCGGACTGTTGACAGGTCCACGAAGTGTAATCACACCATTGTTTGTAATGATTTTGATATTTTTGGCATTTGTCGACAAAGTATCATCAGCCACAATTGCTTGACGTAGTCTTTGTGTGATAGTTCGGTCCGCTTCGCTTTCCCCTTGATCAAATGGTGTTTTTGCCACTGCATCACGATCCCGAACGTTTCTGCCTGTATTGTCAGCATCTACCCCTTTACCCTTTCCTTGATCTTCACAAGAAAAGCAAGCTAATGCGAGCATTGAAAGCATGAAAATTTTTCTCATAGCAACCTCCTAAAATTAAATGATCCTATATATGCTACCTTCTAATTTAGGTTTATTTTTGTACAGAAAAAAATACTCCTCTGGTGTACTTTCTATTTTTTGTCATTCACCCAAGCTGTATTTTACTGGCACCCATAAAAGAGCTATTTTTTCGATGGAAATATCACTTTTACGAGGACTAATTATGACTTTTTCGACTTTGAGATTATCTACAGCATTCGGTCCATAAATAGCCTTAATCTCTTGCTGCATCTGTTCCTGAAGTTCGTCGATTTGATCTTTATAAGTTTTAACATCTTCTTCCGCTTGTGCAGCCTCCTGATTTCCTTGGCCGATTTTGCTGGCACGTTTAATTGAATTCCCAGTCTGAGTAATTGTCCCTTTGGTAAAACCTCTCCCAAAAAATGCACCTAGTAAAGAACTAAAAAATGAAATGAATGTTTCAAATTTTTGCCAAATCGCTCTGCTTTGCTTTTTTGAAGCTTTTTCTTCAGCTACTCTAAGCTTTTTGGTCACCATGGCAACTTTATCAGCATATTTGTCGCGCAATTTCTCTACTTTTTCATCCGCATTTGCACGCAATACCTGAATCATACGACTGTGAAAATCGGCATCGTTCTCATCAGCTTTCGAAAATAAATTCAGCTCAGGCACTATTTGAATTGTTAACTCTTGATTTTGATATAGAAATCCCTCAAGAGACTTTTTAAAAATAGCATAGTTTTTAACTTGTAAAAGTCCTGATGGAATTTCTTCAAATTGACTTTTTGAAGAATATTCTTTATTTAATTTCTGCTGCAAAGTGGGGTCATTTCCCCCTTCTTCCCATAGAACAGACTCTCCGTCATCATTAGGAGATCCGATCCAGCAGATCGGTTGCCATTCATCCACGTTATGTTTTGCATTGACAAAATGTAATTTGCCGACCCCAACAATTTTTCCTGAATAAGTAACAGCCTTTTCTGAATTTGGCCCATTTAAAAAAAATTCAGGTATTCCAAATGGAATAATCGGTTTATTCGTTGAAGAGCTATCATTTTTGGAAATATCATCAGAATTTTTCGATTTCTTAGTGATAGCAGGTTTCTTCTTGAAAAGCTTAATCTGAGCTAACGTCATAGGCCCACGCAAGTAGGAGAGAGCCCATCTACTTTTAAAAACTATCGGCTCTTTTTCGTAAATGCTTCTTAGGATAAATGAGCGTGGCGCCAGGTTAGAAAGCATTGTATCTAATGTCTCAGTATCCACCTCACCATTGGAGGCGATTTTTAAACCTTCAGTCACACGTGCTTTGTCTCTTGAAGTCTGTAACTTTCCGATGAACCAAGTCCCACAGTTAGAAAGTCCTTTATAATCAAGGTCGACAGGATTTTGAGTTGCCAAAACGACCCCTAGACCATAAGCACGCGCTTGTTTTAACAGTGTCAACATGGGAAGTTTTGAGGGCGGCATAGAGACAGGTGGAAAATAACCGAAGATCTCATCCATATAGAGCAAAGCCTTCAGACTGGAAGTCCCTGATTCACGACGCATCCAGGTAAGAATTTCATTCAATAATAGCGTTACGAAAAACATACGTTCTGCATCAGAAAGATGCGCAATTGAAAAAATCGAAAATTTAGGTTTCCCTTCTGGAGTGCGCAAAAGCTGTTTAATGTCTAATGGCTCACCTTCCATCCATGCTTGGAAGCTTGGGGAGGCCAATAATCCATTCAATCGAATAGAAAGCTCTCGACGATCTTTTAAGGGAAAGAAAGTGTCTATGTCTAGTGCTCCAATTTTACTGAAGGGAGGTTTTAAAATGAGTTGTATTAATGTAGAGATATCAAGATTTTCACCTTTTGACCAAGCTTGATCAATCAAAGTTGAAATCATAATATGTTCGCGACTCTTTACGGGATCAGCATCTATTCCGATCAAAGCTAATAAACTGGAAGCTAAAGTAAGCACTTGGTCGCGGATAGCACCTTGATCTTCCAATTCCTCCTTTAAAGGAGCGGCAAAAGAGTTCAGAATAGAAATAGGAACACCAGCAGTATTACCGGGCGTGTATATAACCATCTCTACGGAATCTAGCAGGGTTTGGATCCTTTTAGCATCCTCACCAGAGCTTGCTAATCCTTCTCTCCACGATTCAGCAACTTCCTTTGCAAACTCATCTGGTGAGAGATTTTTTCTTCGAGCTTCCTGTTCATCTATCCAGGGGCGGAAATCTTCAGGGGCAAGATTTGGAAAAGTTAAAAGCAGATTCCCTACATCCCCCTTGGGATCGATAATGATTGCAGGAATTTGGTCTAAGCCAGCCTCTTCTAGTAGAGCAATGCAAAGGCCCGTTTTACCACTACCCGTCATCCCGAGACAAACTGCATGTGTGGTCAGGTTTTTAGCATCATATAAGAGTAAGTCATTTTTTTTCTTTTCTTTGGCATCAAGGAGAATCTGTCCTAAATAAAAGGAGCCTGCTTTTTCAAAATTTGTCATAGTCATTTCTTTTGGTATCCTCATCTATTTGCCTTTGTTTCAACATAGCCCTTGTCAATTTTTTTCTGCAATTTTTATTGCTGTGCTGTACGCTCGGCTTTGTACATTTTTTGCTTTCGCCCTCGCGAGAGAAGCAAACTACGGCGTAATGAATTTCGAAGGAATGAGTATTTCTACCCCTTCTTTCGAAATTCATTTAGCTGTAGGAAGCTTCTCTCCGAGGACGATGGTAAAAAATGTACAAAGTCGAGGTAAGGTATACCTTCTATGATTGGTCGCTGATTGACAGAAATGTAGTCGAGTCTTATATAAAGAAATAACTTTAAAAGGAGTCGATCATGAAATATGTCTACGAGTTTATTGGCACTTTTTTCTTGATGCTTACAGTAGGTATGACAGTTCTCGCTACGAATAATGCTGCTCTTTGGGCTCCGTTCGCTATTGGCTCTGTCATGGCTGTCATGGTCTTTGCGGGAGGACATATTTCCGGAGGACATTATAATCCAGCTATTTCACTAGCCGCATTTTTACGCAAAAAACTCGACCTTAATGATTTGCTTCGCTATTGGGCGGTCCAATTTGCCGCTTGTGTTGCAGCTGCTCTTATAGTCATATTATTCAAAGGTGCTCCAGCAGAATCTCCAATTGAACTTAATGCGATGAAAATTTTATTAATGGAATTCCTTTTCACTTTTGCTTTGTGCTTTGTCATGCTGAACGTTTCAACCACAAATGCAACTGCTGGCAACTCCTATTTTGGCTGGGCAATTGGCTTCACTGTACTTGTTGGAGCTTACGCTATCGGGCCTATTTCAAGTGCCGCATTAAATCCTGCTGTTGCTTTAGGGCTTTCAATCTTAAACTTAAACTACTGGTCTAATCTACTGATTTATATTGTGGGTAGTTTATTAGGCGGCGGTGCAGCAGCCTTAGTTGTGAATGCAGCCCATCCGGGTGAAAATGGAATGATCTTTGGAAGAAATAATCTTTTTGAAAGCGATAAGAAAAAGCAACAGCACAAAAATAAATAAAGGAGCTTACGTAATGGAATATAGGCAACTAGTACACTGGGACGAAGTGGCTTCAAAGTCCCCATCTTAAGCTTTGGAACAGGAACCTTTGGAGGTCAAGGGGAATTGTTCAAGGCTTGGGGTGATACGGATGTAAAAGAAGCATCGCGTATGATTGACATTTGTCTTGACCATGGCGTAACCCTTTTTGATACAGCAGATATCTATTCAAAAGGAGCTTCAGAAGAAATTCTAGGAGGCGCAATTAAAAATCGACAGGACAAGGTCTTGATTTCAACCAAAGCTACATTTCGTTTTGGTGATACTGATCCAAATGATGAGGGGTCTTCTCGTTTTCATCTAATTAATGCGTGTGAAGGTAGTTTAAAGCGTTTGGGAATAGATGATATCGATTTGTTTCAGTTGCATGGCTTTGATGCTATAACTCCGGTTGAAGAGACTCTTCGAGCTTTAGAAACATTGGTTCAGAGCGGAAAAATTCGCTACATTGGCTGCTCTAATTTTTCCGGATGGCATTTAATGAAATCTTTGTCAGTTTCAGAAAGATATGGATGGGAACGTTATGTGGCTTATCAGGGTTATTATTCCCTAATTGGAAGGGATTATGAAACAGAACTTATGCCGTTAGCAATTGATCAGGGAGTTGGGCTTTTAGCTTGGAGTCCACTAGGTTGGGGAAGATTAACAGGAAAAATTGATCGAAATAATCCGAAACCAGTATCTGAAAGCAGGCTTCTTCGAAAAAATGAGTCGCATCAACTTTTGTTGCTGTCTGCAAAAGACCTATATCTAAATAGAGTAATTTGAACCTATCTTGCTTCATATGTGCATGCAAGGGAAGCCCAGAAGCTGTTGTCGCAAATACTTGTTGTAGAAGGCCTGCATGGCAAAATAATTCCAAGGCTGTTAACTCTGGCCCTCTCGAGTTGCCAAGCAATTTTGCAAGTCGTTCTGAATCGATATATTGCATTTGCGGAGCATTTTAATCGCCGTTTTTAGGGTTATAGGTTAAATCAACTTTGTTTGCAGATAATTACACTTATGCTATTGTCTATTTAAATTCTCTTGAAATGCTCGCGAGAATAGCCGATCAAAATCCAACGGGTTTTTGCGATCATAGTTTATATTAGTGATGCGTATCATTATTGAAATCATAAAATTAAACAGGAGAAGGCGGTGAATATTAAAACTGATTCTATCGAAGCGAATCCTCAATGTGGAAGCCAAGAGCTTTCATGTTCATACTTTGAATCCATCATCGATAAACGTATTAACGGGATTGCACTCACTCTTTTTGAGTCAACTTTGAACTTTTTTTGCAATCTTTGCTGGTCTGCCTATCAAAACAGGTTTGATTTTCTCTCTAGAAACATTAAAGTTTTACCCAACACCCCAGGGCCAAATGTCAATTCGATAAATGAGAGCAGCCTCTCAGCTCTAGAACGAATTCCTATGGAGTTGCTTCCTTTTCTAGAGTACTTTCTCCCCAACTATACAGATTCAATTGCTTTATTTTTGTGCTCCTCAACGTTATACAATAGGGCGCCTAAATTAGCGTCATTTAAACCCACTGAATTTTGCCTTGCCCACGCAAATGATTTACAAAAGTGGAAGGTGAGCTTCCAGGAAATATGTCCTATACTGACTTGTTCCCATGCCTTGGTATGTGCGCTTGGAGGGCAAAAATCTGTTGAAGAACTACCAAGGATTAGCTCCTCAATGGCTGATAAATTGGTGGTTACTGACGATATTGCCATCAAAAAATTGCACCAATTAGCAGGGCCTATGATAATTGGTGGGACAAAGGATAACTGGTCGCGATCACACTCATTTCTTGTATTGTGTTTACTAAGCAGAGAACAGTCCAATTGGAATAGCAATCGGCAAGATCAGTGGAAGGTGAACGTGCAAATAATTCATATCTGGAGAGGAAATATTAAGATGAAAGGTGTACTGCCAGGCTGTTCAGAGTTTATTGAAGAATGCAACGACATTACTCACAGGTATAAAGTCTTTCAAGATCGAATTAAACGTCTTATGGAACATAAACCTGTGGGAGGGTTTGCATCTCGCGTTGAGATAAGAACTGCTTCTTATAACAGCATTAGTCCTGAAAACCGACTATCATTACCCTCAAATGCCTACGATGAAGCGCAACAACCAGATGTTAACTTAAGTCAATACTGGGAAGTCAAATGCGAAGATGGGACAACAAATTTTGCTCTTTGGCATCCGCAAAAAACCATCAAGGAAAATATAGAAAATATAAAGGTTCATTTTCCCAAGCTGTCTCTTACAGAAGAAAATATACAAATGCCCGTTTAGATTTGTGGTCGATTTATTATAACATTAAACGTAACTATTCACGTCCCTATTTGCATCAAGCGTGAATGCGCGCTTGCGCGATTTCACGTTTGCCGCATATGGGGACGTGAATAGTTACCTTAATAATTTGACCAAATCTTTTTGAAAAGGTACGCGAAAATTTTCATTGCAAGCAAGCCCATCGACAATATCGACTTTAAAAGGCAATTTTGAATGAGAGTTACATCTAACAAACCTTTTATTTTTTTCTTCCTCCGCCTATTCGACCAATCATATTTGCAGGCACATCCAGAAATGTTGAAAGTGTCTTGATCCATTGTTCTTGAAGTTGTTTACGGTGTACTAAACCAATGTATTGACCTGACGCTGTGCGATTAGCCATGCTGCGATGACAGCGTTTGTAGCTGATAAAACGCCGATGTTGTGAGCAAGAAGTGCATTAGCGGCTGGTTCCTGTTCATGTCGTAATTGACTTTGAAAACTCACGCTAAGTGGTTCCTATCCAAAGTTCCTCTCGCAAAATTATTTTAATTTTTAGATCCGAAAGTAGTTGACAAATGTCTTCAAACGCGAACGCAATCCTTCTCCGGTGTAAGATAACTTGAAATACGTTGCATAAGTAAAGTTTTAAAATCTTATATCATTTTTTTTATTTTTGAACCACAAATTTCAGTATAAATACGATCTAAATGGCAAACTAAATAAAAAGGTACAGAAAGGATATTGTTATGCAATGAAAGAGGTGCCTCTGAAACACGCAATCCAAATTTTCCCTTTTTTTCGTTAAGGAAACTATGCATAGAACGGAGAGACCCTGTAGCACCAGCTTTGACTTCAAGCGGTAAAATAGCTGCTCCGACATTAAGGACAAAATCTACCTCAGCTTGTCCCCCATTAGTCCGTTCCCAAAATAATAAAGGCTCTTTTTGATATGGAGGGGCATACGCAAGAATTTCTTGCCCTACAAATTGTTCAGCGAGCATACCAGCATTAATTTGTAAAATATCTTCTTCGAAAAAATGAGTCGCATCAACTTTTGTCGCTGTCTGCAAAAGACCTATATCTAAATAGAGTAATTTGAATCTATCTCGCTTCATATGTGCATGCAAAGGAAGCCCAGAAGCTGTTGTCGCAAATACTTGTTGTAGAAGCCCTGCATGGCACAATAATTCCAAGGCTGGTTTTAATTCTCTAGAACGAATTTCTTCATCAATGCGTCTATATTTCAAGATTTGACCCACAACAGCTGGGGCTTTTTGGAAAATTATTTGTAAATATTTGTGTTGAGTATGTTTTGCATATTTTCCAAAATCATTTTCATATGCTTGTAGGATCAGATGATGGATCCGTTGAGAGTCAAAAAATGATGTTTTAATTAAGCTGGCTTTAACAGCAGCAGGCATCCCTCCAATAAACATGTATCTACGCACCCACTTTAATAGTTCCTGATGCTCAAGAGAACTGTAATCTCGTTTGAAATCATAATCTTTTAGTCTTTGACATATGTGAGGAGCTGCAGCTTCTAAATATTCTTGAAATGATAATGGATAGAGGTAAAGAAATTCCACTCGACCTACTGGAAAACTGAAATTTTCATCATGTAGAAGAAATTCAAGAAGCGACCCTGCTGCAATTACATGAAGTTCCGGCATCTGTTCTTTAAAATATCTTAGAGACTTAAGTGCTTCAGGGCACAATTGAATCTCATCAAGAAATAATAGAGAGGTCCCCTCATTGATAGGCTTATCTAATGCAATCTCCAACCTGCCAAGAATTTCCTTAGGAAGTTTGGTTGTAAAGGCACTTCTTAACTCTGAGCGACTCTCAAAGTCCACGACGACTACATTATCAAAATGCTTTTTTCCAAATTCCTCAACAAGATAACTTTTTCCAACCTGTCGAGCGCCTCTTAATAGGATCGGAAGATGCTCTTTACGTTTTCTCCAAGCAAGTAATTCTAGCTCAAGTGCTCTCTTCATTGTTGGAACTCCAAAATAATGGTGTAGCGTTATGGTTATATCATGTACTTATTATAACCCATTTATGGTTATTCTTGGTACCATTTTTAACCAACACACGGACATTTTAGCAGCCAGTTTTTACCCAATGCAGATTTTGTAAAACCCAATATCAAACTGAATGTATTACACGAGACAACATTAAATCCATAGCGAAATTAAAGTTGATAATGAACATAAATTAATGCATAATAAGTTTTAAAAAGTTAAAAATAATAAAAGGTTTTTAATGAATATCATAGTTGAAGGCGCTAAGTTCAAACTGACATTGGATGAAATCAAGACATTAGAGCCGGAATTTTCTTGGGAGTATGGTCGCCGATTTATACTTTATGAAGATAACGATACAACGCATTCCCAACCTTTCCGCTTAAGATATAACGATCTCATCCAAAGCGCTCTGAGCGCCACATTTGATGAAGATTGTGCGCCTGAAGAAGTGCATGAGATTTATACAAATCTAAAATTACTTAAATCAATCGGATACCCACATCAGGATGCGTTATGTGTGAGCATAATTATCTGGGTAAAACAACTCTTTGGAAATATCTTCCAGGATAAACTTCTTGAGGCATTTGAAAATAAGATAAGCGGTTTAAATTTAGAGGTGATTTCTGAAGAATCCATAAATTTCGAATCTACATCCTCTTTATTTTTTGATGAACAAGAAGGAATTAGCTCTAACCTCATCAGTAAATTGAATTCAGAAGAACTTATTCAATTTTTTGATGAATCTATAGGTGATGCTGCAGTGGAACAAGATATCAAATTAGAGCTTTTAGAGATTTTCTTTCCAAATGGCGATGATGAAAGCTCTTCCTTTACAGACGCTCATTGCTCATTAATACGTAAATTTTTAGAAAAAGATCCTTCTTTTGTATCGAAATCTACACTTCAATGCAATTTTCTGCATGCCTTCAAGGTCATTTGCCCATTAAGAAGATCAATGCCTTTTGAAAAACGCATAGAACTTTTTGAGGCTCTGCTCAGTAAAAAAGGTTTCGAAAATAAATTCTCTTCACATTCTATGACATATGACAAAGAAAAATTTTGCTTAAAAGTTCAATCGAAAACTGTACAAGAGCTTATAGGGCATTTCTCACCTGATATAAAAGATGATATGACTTCTTTGACAATTACATCAGATCATTTTCTCATAATTTTCGATTTTTTAACGAAAAACTATGGTAAGCCCCAACATGAGCAATTTTCCTTACATGAAAGTTTTTTAAAAGCTTTGAAAGTTATTTGCCCCACCATAACTTTTATGACTCTTGATGAAAGGGTCGAGTTATTTAGAGCCCTTACCTCTTCTTGGGAGCCTTATTTTGATTCTGATTTAAAATGCATTAACAGCAGCTCCTTTAAAATTTTTCTTAATAAAAAAGGTGAAGAAGAAAGGGCGGAAAGTTGTCGAAAACTTTTTTCTCAACTGATTTATTGCTATACCCCCACTTCAATAACATCTATTTTTGAGGAACTTTTTGATAGTAAACTGGACCTTGAGGAACGCGATGAACTTCTTTCTACTCTTACTGAATTAACAATAATTTGGGATCATCTAAACTTCTCAAAAAGAGGTTCCGAAAGTCAACCATGGAATAAGTTCCATTTTGAATGTCCTCTTTCACTCATTAGAAAATGGCCAAAAGGTGAACGTTTAGAATTAATAAATTTGGTAAACCGTTGGGTCAAAGAAGATCAGAAAGTTAATAGCGA
The DNA here is from genome assembly GCA_013813265.1 of Parachlamydiaceae bacterium. Taxonomy (GTDB): domain Bacteria; phylum Chlamydiota; class Chlamydiia; order Chlamydiales; family Parachlamydiaceae; genus JACCRY01. Next base: position 8,768 of record JACCRY010000135.1, on the reverse strand, counting down.
ATATATGAAAATCCCTCAGTACCCAATTTGGGGCAATGGATGGGATGAAAAAACGCATTTTTGTGGATATAGGCGTGAAGCAATTAAAATATTGCTAGACATCCCACAGCCTGACAGAGATGCGAGTGAACTCGAAATCCGCAAACTTGAAGAAAAATATTGCTTTCTTAATCAAGGGAACTCAACTGAATTTTCTGAATGGATATCTACATTGCCCCCGAGAGATAAATTTTTTACACTACAAACAATTAACCAACTTTTAGATCAGTTTGGACAAGGAGATAAAGAATTTCCTAATAATAATCTGGGTGCGTTATTCGGGAAAAAAGATCCGCTTCAAGCATATTTTAGCGTGTTTAATGAACGCATCCTTAACGCACTTAGACCGTTGTACGAAAAAAGACTAGAGTGGAGTATTATCCCTTTTATTAAGTTTCTGGCCCCTCAACGTGCTATAGAGTTATTAATTCTTTTACGTTGCATCGATGATGAAAACCTTTTAGCAACAGACTATTCTTTAGATAAGCTAGAACAGGTTTTTCAATATGCAAATGAAATTTTATTTAATTCGGAATCCAACTATTCTGCCTATTTGAATAAAAACTATAAAAAATCACCTGAATCTAACGATGAAAAAATATTTCAAGTCGATATTTTTGAAGGGAAAATGGCGATTACAAAAATGCTCTTAGACAGTCATCTAGGACTTTTTGAAGGCATAGCAGACAAAAAGTGGATCGTGTCGGCTACGAACAGCCTTTTGGTCGGTGATAAAATGAAATGTTCAATGGTTAAATCAGATGTTCTGAATATTCCTAAAAGTGAAAATTTCGAATTGCTTGAATTTTTAAAGCCCATTTTCAATTTCCCTTTTAAGAATAGCGATCTTCTTCGCTGCATGAATGCATTTCCTAAGCGAAAACAAAAAGCCATTATATCTTATCTTATTGCTGCTCAGGATCAAGGAACTTTAATGGCAGAAATCGGACAATTTGCTTATTTTAAATTCATCTCGCTTGCCAGTCAGTTTATTTCTTTTGATTACTTAAAAATTGACATACACATAGATGCCATGACTAAAATTCTTCTTGAAGCTGCTGTCGACTGGCCCGAGAACGCACCTAAAGACTCCGAATTAAAAAAGTAACTTAAGTAAATGAATAAGAGGTAGTCGACTTTTTGTTCAATGGTATTTGCCTCCGAACCAAAGGTCGAGCCCATCTGAACTTAATAGTGTAAAATTCGACATAGTTGAGCTACTTTAGGGAACCCCCTATTCGATAACCCTTCAATAACACATCCTTCTAGACAAACGATAAGGACTTCCTAATCCGGGGAGACAAATTTTAACCCAATTATTGAAAAAATCAATGTGATCAAAAAAAGAACCCGCCAAAAGTCAGCGGATTCATTAAAATAAACTATCCCAATCAAGGCTGTGCCAAAAGCTCCAATTCCAGTCCAAACTGCATAGGCAGTTCCCAAAGGGATTCCTTTCAAACTCATTGAAAGAGCTAAAAAGCTAAAAACGGCCAACACTAAAAAAATCAGCGTCGGCCACAACTTTGTGAAATTCTCTGAAAGCTTTATAAATGTTGTAAAGCCTATTTCAAACAACCCGGCTATGACGAGATAAATCCATGACATTTTTCTGCTTCCATGTGATTTTTTAGGCTATTTCCAATGACCCTGATGCCACACATAGGCATTGTGATGATTTGACCAATGGGTACGCCCTGACTCCCACACGGCTGTTGCATCTGGTCTCGGAACCCACTTATGCGAACGCCACACCCATCTTCCATTCCATTCCCAACATCCAGGAATTGAAACATAATTAGCTTGAGGTGCAGCTGTAATGGTTTCAAGAATCGGCGCAGGAGGAAACCCTGAAACGATAATTGGAGCCGGTGTATCAATAGCAATATATGCAGGTTGAGGTGCTTCAACGATTACATCACGATGGTAATAGTGTGAATGGGCTGAAAGAGCACATACCTTTAGGAAAAGAGGGATTAGCATGAATATAATAGTTTTTCTCATAAATTGTCCTTTACTCAGTGTGTACGTGTCTTTTTAATAAAAGTTAATTTAATTGTCAATCAACACTTCCTACATTCTTACAAATTGCCGGCAAAAGGTTTTTCAGTTAATCTGTTTATTCACGCGTCTAATATAATGGATATTTATGACATTAACCAAAATTCCTTTTTTTGCTCATACTTCGACTTCTTATGCTGAAACTATTTTCCAGCGTTTAGGAAAAGGATTGCAGCACGCTTTCCGCATCTATTCCCAAGTCATGCGACGAAATGCGATCGATCGACAAGATTCTTTTTTTAATAATAGCCAACATATAATTGATGAAATTGAAGCGCTGACAGATTTTACTCTGCCAAATTTGCACGGTCAAAAAGATGAAGGGTCTACGGGCAAGTTTTTACTGAGCACCCAAGACAACCTTTTTATTGAATCTGTATGCATTCCTATGCAAGCTGGTGGAACTTTATGCGTTTCTTCCCAGGTTGGCTGCCGATTAGGATGCACATTTTGTGAAACTGGCCGTATGGGACTATTACGGAACTTAACTCCTGAAGAAATTGTAGCCCAAGTTGTCATTGCAAAACATCAATTGGGTTTTAATATTCGCAACGTCGTTTTTATGGGAATGGGAGAACCCTTTGACAATTACGATGCGGTTATGCAGGCAGTGCGGGTATTGACCGATCCAAAAGGTTTAGGTTTTGGCAAACGACATTTAACAGTTTCGACTAGCGGCTTAGTTGATGGGATTGCTAGATTCATGGAAGAGTCGGGTGAAACACCGAATTTAGCTGTCTCGATAACTGCAGCAGAAGATGTTTTGCGAAATAAATTGATGCCTATTAATCGAAAACATGACCTGGCACAACTATATGATGCAATGCTTGCATATAACCGTAAGAGCGGCCGTGAAATTCTTATTGCTTATGTTTTATTACAAGGGCTTAATGACACTCCTGAGCACGCTGAACGACTTGCTATCTACTTGCAAGGTCTCTCCGTAAAAATTAATGTCATTCCCTACAATCAACAAACGCGTGATCGCTTTACAGCTCCTGGCGAGGTTACGATCGAAATATTTATCCAACATCTGCGCAAACGAGGGTACGCCACAATGCGTCGTGGAACTAAAGGCCGTGAAATAATGGCTGCCTGCGGGCAACTTGGCAACCTTGAACTTAAACGGCAGCGCATCTTGAGGGCAAATCCTTAAATAGGATACAGGCATGCGCGTAATGGAACGGGTAGTATTTTTATGTAATTTAAACCGTTGCAGGGACTGCGTTATAAAAAAAATGGATATATTCAACATCGTATGCCTTTAATAAATTCCACTTCTAAGAAACGACATTTTCATGTTTTTAAAATGTTGCTGAAAGTGAATAGCTTGCACTACGGCCGCCCTCAGGATTTTTCTTTAAAATTCCTTGGTCAAGCAAGTTAAGAATATCCCTGTAGGCAGTATCTTGTGAACATTTGGCAATTTTAGCCCATTTCATTGTTGTGAGATTGCCCTCAAACTCATCTAGCAAAAGATTAAGGACCTTCCTTTGTCGCTCGTTGATGATAGCTTGGTCCAGGGCTTCCCAAAATAGTTTCTTCCTAAGTATAAATCCAAAAGATGACCTCGCTCCCTCTATAGCTCTACCAAGGCAACTGAGTAACCAGTTTATCCAAACGCTGATATCCAGACCATCTTTTTGAGAAACCTCCAAAATAGAATAGTACTCCTTTCTTTCCTTTTGTATCTGAGCTGAGAGGCTATAGAATCGATGAGAACTAGCTTCTGACCGAGCTAATAAGAGATCTAAAATCGCCCTACCAATTCTTCCGTTCCCATCTTCGAATGGATGGATCGTTAAAAACCATAAATGGGAAATTGCTGCTTTTAAGACTAAGTCTAGTTCAGTCTCATCATTAAACCAATTCAGAAATTGTGCCATCTCATGTTCGACATTTTCCTGGGGGGGGGCTTCAAAGTGGATTTTTTCTTTTCCATTGCTCCCTGAAATCACCTGTACAGTAGTCTTTCGCCATTCTCCAACTGTTATTTTTGAAAATCCACTACGTCCCAAAGGGAATAAATTGCGATGCCATCTAAATAGCCTCGCTTGGGTTAAGGGCTGATCATATTTTTGTGTCGCATCAAGCATCATTTCCACCACACCTTCGATGTTTCGATCGACAACGCTTGCTGCGGCGCTCTGAATCCCTAGATAGCGTGCAACTGAAGAGCGTACGAGTGATTGGTCTAAAATTTCCCCTTCAATTTCACTTGATTTTACGACATCATCCGTGAGCGAATCTAAAATGGTCTCTTCGCGTAATTGAAAACCGATCGACTGCATGCCACCAATTAAAAGTCCTTGTTGATGCCGGACAGAAATTAGCTTATTGAGAATCTTCTGCTGATTCCATTCAAATTTTGGCCATTCTTTTAATTCATAAATATACATTACACGATCCTCTTCCCCAATCATATCAGCTTTGCTAATGAATGCAACACTAATCTCCGCAAAATGTGCGGAGATTAGTCCATTTATTCTCCGCAAATCCAAAGCTGGAATTGATTGTCTTCTAGCCTGACCGAGAAGAATACGCCTGTTTTTTGACTTGATGTAGCGCCCAAACGGATTTTTCTAGGGATTCTGGCTAGCGTATTACTTAATGGCATTCGGCTGACACACTTGTACACAGATGTCAATCTCGGAATAATATTTCAAAAAAAATTTAATAACATCCTTGACGAAGAATGGAGAGCAGCGCCTGGCATTTTTTCTCAGGGCGCTTTATCAGGATAGCAACTTCGAAAGCTTGATCGGGAAACCTTTTTAAAAGAATCTGACTTAGCTTGAGTAAAGTATTATCATCCTGGGTAGATTTATTCTCTCGGGTCTTTGCCCATTCCACACCCAAATATGCCACTTCGAGTGCCGCCCGCTTGTGATCAAATGGTGTATAAACTTCAATAGCACCCATAAAAGGTACTTGGGGGAATTGAGCAATCGAAAAGGTATTTTCATCCAATTGATGAACGTCTTCATCGAGAGTACGTATTTTTTCTGTAATTTCTCCAAGAACCTGAATTGCATGTTCTCTATTACTCATTGCGATAATTTTGATGATTCGACTCAGAACTTCAAACAAATCAAGACGATAATCATCGAATACCCCTTTATATCCCCCTAAAGAATAAAGGCCTTCAGTTTCTTCTTGAGTCCACGCAAAAAGACACTCTGCTTCTGTAAGAGTTAGCATTGCCACTTTCAACGCGCGATCTTGATCGATATCAGCAAAAGCTTCTGCGATTTCCATTAGGGCTCTTACTTTTTCCTCTTGCACTAATTCATTAACAGAAGTTAGAGCCAAATCTAATACTTGAATTGACTTTTCTTCATCGAATAAAACTAAAGTTTGTGCAAGAATGGCAAGACTTTGTGCCATGTTAAATTCGCCATTTGGATGGTAATCATTAAATTGTATTTCTAATGGTTTGCATAATAAATCAACTATCATTTCCCAAAATTCTGATTCAGTTAATTGATCGACTCCAATTCTTTTAACCATTTTTGCTAAGGTTTGAATAAAAACCCCTGAATTATTGTCTGAGGTAGGGTATTCCCCCATTAATTTTAAGGTTTCATTTGTTAGAGGAGAATGAATTCCTAAGGAGGCTTCAAAAAGCTCCATTAAATTTTCGCAATTCTTTAAATCGGATATTGAATATTTTAGCGAGCGGGAGCCTGTAATGTTGCTAAATAGTCCCTTGGTGTTTGATATAAGAGTTGGATCTGAATAAGCCATATCTCCCATCGCCAAAACTTGCTTTTCATCGCAAAGTGTAGAATGCTTGTGGATAGCTGCTACTGCACAAAATGTTTGAACAGGATAGCATTCTGCGTCCATCGAAGATACGACTTTAAGTGCACTCTTCGGATCGATTTTTGCGAGTACAGTTGCCAATTTTTGTAGATGTTTTATGTAATTGTTATTTTGCGTGTAGATTTTGTTTGGGGGAGTTATTCTAATTACTTCTTTTGGAAAGAATTCTGCTAATAAAAGAAGGCATTTACTTTCAATTTCAATAATATCAGTAGTTTGTATTGCCGGTCTGTACTTAGGAGCTCTTGTATCCATGTCCCATTTTGTATCTTGACAATCTCTAAATATTTGTTTCAGTAAGTCAAGGTCTCTCAGATAATTTTTATGCTTATCAGCTGTGATGATCTCATGAAAAAGCTTGCAGGTAAACATAAGCGGAAAACATGCAGTTCGACCAGCATACTTAAATATTAAAGGAAATAGGTCGACATATTTTTCGTTATAGATTGTAGACAAAACTTTTGAATTTATTTCTTCTGAAGTGAATAGCTCCTCATTATCACTCAATTCTTCAATTTCTACATTTAGCGTGGTCTCTAACTGGTCAAGAAGCCCCTGTCTAAAAATATTTCCAAACATTTGTTTCAAAAAGAGCATTGCCTTGATCTCCCAAGACCCCTCGTAGGGATAACCTTTATGCTTTAAGATGTTAAGAGCAGTATAAATCTTTTGCTTATCTTCACCTTCTATAAAAGTTGCATCCTCGGCAAGAATACCTTTTACAATGTCGTTATACCTTAAGAAATGCTTCTTGGCATCATTTCCACATAATTTAATACGACGCCCTTGCCAAAATGAAAATTCCACATCTACAGATTTTAAATCATCAGCATTTATATCAAAGCGCGTATTATTTACCGTTATTTTCACAGGCGTTCCTTTTTTTTAAATTATTAATTTAATATACAATAATTCAATTAAGTCAGCAAGAGTAAATTTTGAGTCGATAAAAAAAACGTATAAATTAGTTGCTGAGGAGTTCAAAACAAAAAGACTTGTGGATTAAATAAAATCCTTGGTTCTCTGTCCTAACTTTGTGTATTTTACATTTTGGTTGGCCTAACAGTCCAGTTGAACCGGCCTTCGAGGCGATAGAAAGCCGCTGGAGCATCGAGTGAGGGAGGCTAAGCCATTGGTGTCTGGCTTGATATTCTGATATTTGCCTTTATGAATCATTTTAAAACATGCGTGGCAAATGTCAGAATGTCAGGCCTGACACCAAAGCCTGTATGTGACACCTCTAAGGTTAGGTAATATTTTCAGGTGTAGGAGCCAGTCTTTCCTAGCTCATAACCCCCTCAACTTAGGCCTTGGTGTCAGGCCTGACATTCTGACATTTACTAAGAATATCTTTAAAAATATCGCCAAAGCAAATATCAGAATATCAGGCCAGACACCAATGGCTTTTCACTTACACGCAAATCTATTCGCAACGGAATTCCTATTTGTCTCTACCTGATTATACATAGGCCATCATCAAACTAGATCACAAGCATCATCAGGCATCCATTTGGCTGGCTTTCCTTCCCACTTGATATTGCAACCAATGGGATTTGTCAAAGGAGTTTGAATTGCATGACCTGATAAATGTTCCTCCAGTGCTTTTTCAAGATCATTGCTAGTCATCTTTGAAGTATCTCGGGGCGAATCTACGGCACGACCAGAATAGATCAATTTACGATCCTGATCAAAAACAAAAAAATGTGGAGTTCGAAGAGCGCCATAACTTAAGGCAGTTTCTTGAGTGGGGTCGTACAGATAAACCCAGGGGAATTTATGTTTTTCCATTCTCTCAATCATGTGCTCGTAAGAGTCTTCAGGAACAGTCTGCTTGCTATTTGAGTTAATGCCGACAAAAGCAACATTTTTTGATTTGAATCGGTCTGCAGTTTTACGAGTGATCTCATCAGATCCAAAAACATAAGGGCAATGATTACATGTAAAAAAGATCACAAGTACTTTGGCACTCTGAAAATTTTTTAGCGAATAAAATTTTCCATCTGTTGCTTGAAGATGAAAATCGATAGCATCTAAACCCAGAGGTAACGTAAATGGCATATAAACTCCTTAAAAATTTAGGGGGAAAACCCAAAGCGATTATTCAACGATAGCTTTTTCAAAAGGTAAAACAATCCATGTTTCTTTGTCAGCAATTTCTCCAATATAATTGGGTGTGTGAATAGAACAACATTTATAGAACAAAACAGCTGTTCGAATTTCCTCCACTTCTGGGTGCCTTTCAAAAATGCGCTCTTTAACCTTCTCGATAGAGATACCTGAATCCACTAAGTCGTCCACTAGCAATACACGTTTCCCTAAATTTTTGGACGTCATCGCAATTTGCTCAGAAACAACCAACTCTTTTTGTTCCATACCATTGCGACCTCTATAAGATTTGGTAGCAATAGTAGCCAATTCCTTATCACTCATAAGGTGAGACAGTCGTAGGCCTGCTAGTGATCCACCTCGGGCCATACATAAAATCGTATCAAATTCCCAATTCGATTCAGTAATTTGATTAGCAATTTGTTGTACTAGTGCATCGTGATGCTCCCATGTAACATAAAGATATTTTTGTTCTGGTTGAACCGATTCAATTTCAGTTTTATCCTTTGTCCCCCAAATGGAAGCAACACCAAAAACCGCAACTAATAACATTAGATTATTCATAGTTTCGAGCATAAGTGAACCCTTTTTGTGATATCTGATTAAACTTGAAAAGAACATTTAAAGCAAATTCTATATGCTCTTGAAGTTACTAGTACCCAAGCTTCAGGAATGTGTAATGTAGAGAAATTGAAATGTATGTTGTCGCAAGTCCAAAATATTGACAGCTTTATTTC
>JACCRY010000134.1 GCA_013813265.1 Parachlamydiaceae bacterium | reverse complement strand
GCTCGGACTGGAACACTGGTTCTCCACAGAAAAGTGGGTGAAGTTAACATGAAGAGCCGTATACGGACCCGTACGTACGGTTCTGTGAGAGGTCGGGGCCTTCGGGCCCCACCTACTCGATGGTTGGGGAAGCAATTGGCAAAGCGGCGCTAGCAGTGAAAGAAGCTCGCGATTCAAAAAATGTATACTTGAAAAGCATAATCGGATTGCCAGTTACATAAACACGCAAAAATGTAATAATTAAATGACGCTACCCAAGTGATGCAAAAGAAGGCAAATAATGAAAAACGGAATCCCATTAAAAAAAATCTCTGCCTTGATCCATTCTTCTATATCTTCAGCAGACAGCTTCAATAGCTCCTATCTTGCTTATGGCGCCTGCGTCGATAGCCGTTTGCTTAAAACTGGCGATCTTTTTTTTGCCTGTTCTGGGAATAGAAGTGATGGTCATGCTTTTATTTCTCAAGCGGCCCAGAAAGGGGCTTCTGCAGCTGTTGTTTCTGCTGATTACAGCGGAGATTGTTACGGGCTGCCACTCATTTATGTGGAAAATCCGGAAAAAGCTCTTCAACAGCTTGCAAAGGCGGTCCTACAATCTTCCAAAACAAAAGTCGTTGCGATTACGGGTTCCGTTGGAAAGACGACCACAAAAGGATTTTTAGCCCATCTCCTAGCTTCAAGTTTTCGTGTTGCTGCAACGCCGGGAAACTATAATTCTCAACTAGGGCTGCCACTTACGATTTTGAACCATCTGCAAGATGATACAGAGGTTGCTGTATTGGAAATGGGTATGACTAAAGCGGGACACATCGCATCACTTATAGAAATCGCTCCACCGGAAATTGCTATCATTACAGCTACAGCGTTGGGTCACGCAGAAAATTTTGAATCATTAGAAGCTATTGGATTAGCTAAAGCAGAAATTCTTTCCCACCCCAAGACTCGACTGGGTATAGTCGATTTTGGGATCAGCAATTATCAAGCTATTGCGCAATTATCTTGCACTCCTTTGACTTCATTCGGTTGTGATACGAATCATGCTGACTGGGCGCTTATTCGATCAAAACAATGTTTGCGACTCTTCAATCATGGCATATTAGTGATAGAATTTGAGTCCTTGTCGCTGCCTGGACAGCACAATCATCATAATTTTCTGGCTGCGGCTGTAGCAGCTAACAGTTGCGGGATAAGTTGGGAACTTATCATGGAATCTGCAAAGAAGTTGACGCTTCCTGAAATGCGCTTACAAATACAAGAGCATCAAGGGATCACCTTCATCAATGACTCCTATAATTCCTTACCGATAGCTGTAAAAGCTGCACTTGATAGTTTACCTTTGCCAAAACGAGAGGGCCGTAAAATTGCTGTCCTTGGAGAGATGCGTGAGCTAGGTCAATTTTCATTGGAATGTCACCTAGAGGTGGCAAATTATGCTTTATCACGCATAGACATGCTTTTTTGTCTCGGTAAAGAGTGCGTTTCGATGCATGACCTTTGGGAGAAATCGAATCGTGAGGTTTTTTGGACTTTGGAGTTTTCGGAACTTGTGGAACAACTCCGCAAATTTTTGCGTCCTGATGACGTGGTATTGATCAAAGGTTCACGCACAAGTGGCCTTTCAGGTTTAGTTGATAAGATTTAGCTCAAGCAGTTGAAGCTTTTTTTCCATTAATTAATGAAGTTATGGACCAATTTTTGTGATAAAGCTGGCGAAGCTTCCAAATATCTACAGATGTTTGTGCGTTTAACCAGAATTCAGGAGAGGTTTCAAAGGCCTCTGCAAGCTAGTACGCTGTAAGGTAAATCCGTCCTCATCAAACTTCGCGAAAGCACCCGCGGTTGAAGTCTCAAAAATGACCCATATCTACATATGGGATCATTTTTGAGCCTTCAACCCCGGGTACTTTGGCGAAGTTTTGATGGGTACGGATTTACCTTACAGTGTACTAAATTGCAATTTTAGGAGTGACAGAGGCTTTTCCATTGATTATTCTATTGACTACTTTGTAGTCACAATTTAAGTGGATGGATAACTCTTTTTGTGTGATTCCTAAAGGAATTAAAAATTCTTCAAGAAGAATTTCACCGGGTGAAGGGGTTCTCTTTTGTATCTTAGCTTAATTTTTTTAGGCTCATACTTTAATGATAATCTACAATATCAAGGTCTTCTGCTTCTTGGCAAGGTATACCTTGCCCAGGTAAGAAATCGAATAAGGTGCAAAAATAATTAGCATTTATAGTAGCTGCTTCATTTTTAGAAGGCGGCAATACTCCGGAGAGTCTTTCAACAACGGATGAAGTGGCACTAGAATTGTCTCAACCCAAGTTCACCACTCTTCTGAGAAATTTACTCTTTTTTCGTCATACAAATAATTTAACCAATCGCGTAACCCACTAATTTTCAGCCACATGGGAGTTATGAACATTTTAGCCTCCATTTGT
>JACCRY010000158.1 GCA_013813265.1 Parachlamydiaceae bacterium | reverse complement strand
TGTCTAAGATGCATTGCAAAGATGAAGCGGTAGACCTGTATGCAAAATCAGTATTAAATAACTTAGAGATAAATTATTATTTTGGGGATGCTCCAGAAATTCTTCTCAGACATGTATTCCAAGAACTCACTTCAAATTGCGATGTAGTCGAAGTCGATTCTATATTAGAAGTGTATCGAGAAGAAGCGGAAGCTGTTGAAAGTACTAAAAACAAAATGCAAATTATTGCGGAAAAAGTAATTTCTGTGTTTGCTACAATATTACATATCCTTGTTACTGTAGCGGTACTCACTTTCATGTTTCTTATCTGGTACAATCTCGAGGAAATTCTTGAACACGTTCCATTGATATTGACGCTTATCTTAATTCCTATTATGTGTTTCTTGCCTCTGATATGCGCAGAGTATGTTTCTCCTCAAATTTCAGATGCCACAGACAAAGCAAAGCAGTTTATGGAAGAAGGCTCAACTTTTCTCGAATCAGTTCGTCGAGCTCGTGAACTTCAGCAAGCTGAAACTCTTTGGGTTAACCAAATTATGGCCCTAAAAGTCTCTGCAGGAGCAGCCTAGTTAATTTTATATAATGATTAAACTAATTATCCCGCTATCTACTTGGTTGCCTCATCCCACTTCAGTGCCTAACCTAAGCGCGGGATGAGTAAAAATAAATCCCGCATCCTTAATTTTTTGATTTGAAACTTTATATCCCCTATTATTTTCTTTTTGAAAATCTTGATTCCATATTGGGCTAGGGATTTCAAGTAGTTCACAAAGACCAGAATAGAGTTTTTTGCGAGAGGTATGTTCATCATTGACCAATTGAAAAACTCCTGTGAGAGAATGTTCCAAACAGAAAACAATACCCTCAACAATATCTTCTAGATGTATATGGTTGGTTGGCTCTTCTCCAGTACCAGTTATCTCCTTGCCCGATAAACGCCTGGCACGATCATCCAATTCACGTTTTGGCCCATAGATCCCTCCTAAACGTAAAACGCAAGTTGAAGCACCGGAATTAAGATAGTAATGTTCAGTTTCAAGCAAAATTTTTGCATTTTCTGATCCCGGGTCTAGGGCCATTTTCTCCGTCACCCAATCGTTCTGCCCTTCGCAAACAGAAGTACTGCTTGTATAAAGAATATAAAATGGAGTTGACCTGTTTTTTATAGCCGAAGTAATTTTTTTAGCTAAATTTAGATACGTCTCTTCATAGCTTTGAGACCTTTCCGGGGCCACAAGAACAATCATTCCATCGCATGCATTAATTAATTGCCGGAGATCCTCATCTTCGTTGCGATTTAAGACAAGAACGTGTTCACCAAATTGCTTAAGGATACCGACACGCTCTTCTTTTGTTGTTGTAATAAATATTTCGTGCGTATGGCCTTGCAAACGCTTCAACAAGGCCATTCCTACATAACCAGCTCCCATTACCAATAACTTCATTGACAATTCCCTAAATTTATACAGGACTTACTTTAATCAAGCGTAAAACTTTTTTTAACTTTCACAATGTTAAGCATACTATTTAAGAGTATATCAAATTTTAGTATGCATACAGAACTTTTTTAGCAAGGGTGGGAGGAGACGCAAACTGTATACCGAAAGATGCTACTGCCTATTCACATCGCGATGTACTTTAGCATGAATGTACACACAAGATGGGTGTTAAAATGAGGCTAAGCGCTGTCTCATAGGCGAGAGGTTACAATGAAACCTTTTTCAGTTGGCGGAGCTTATGTCAATTTCCTCAATGAAGGAGATGAAACTCTTAAAGGCGCCTAGTCAGAAAATATCGAAAAACTTACTACCATATAGGCAAAATGCGATCCACACGATGTTCTTAGGTCTAACTTAAATATTTCTCCTAAAACGTAGTGATGCCAACTCTTCCAGCAAAAAAGCATTTTCCATTGCAAGTTCGGAAAATACGTCAAGCATCTGATCTCCCCATTGCTTATTACTAATGATACACTCATAGCTTAAAACAATGGGGAAATCAAGTTAGTTTAATTAAAGTGCTCTTAATACAGATGAAGTTAAAAATCCTGTGAAGAATCCTACCCCCCAATTAGAACAAGGCCTTGACCGTGCAACAGGCATAGGTTGTACATATTCTACAGTCGTAACCGGATAATACTCAGGAGAGTAGTAATAGTTGTTGTCTGGATATGAAACTACGTGTACCGGCTGGGCTGGTTGGACATACGTAACAACAGGTCTAGCCACTGGTGGAGCAAAAACGGGTCCAACATTTAAATTGACGCTCGTTCTGCTATGATGATGGTGATGCCTATTGTAATTATGGCCTCTATTATGCCCTTGGCCTGCTTCAAGATTAAAAGCAAAAAGAGCTGCAAAAAGAACTAAGGAACTAAGAAAAATTGTTTTCATAAAAAACTCCTTTTAAACGTTTAAACAAAACAACATCTCCCATTGTAAATGAATTAAGACATTCCGATCAACGGTATTTTGTAAAAAAACTTAAAAAGTAATGCTATTGAGCTTAAAATAAGAGAAAACTATACAAACCAAAATCCCTATTGAACTATTTAAGTAGCTCTTCAGTTGTATGTAAACTATGTTTAAGGTATCATTTTCATGCAGAGCCACGGAAATTTAGAGGAAGCGAACCAGAAAACTTTTTCTACAAAGGAAGTCACAGAATCAATGCAATATGGAAGATATCCGCGATTTCTCGACTTTCTCTTTGACTCCGTGGTAAAGTTACTACCAAATTCGCTTATGCAATCAAACTAGCTTAATATCAAATCCGCGAAGAAGCCCAGCAGCCTCTGGAAGTGAAAATTTTGCTTTCTTAATTTTATTGAATCTTGGGTCTATTTCATAGTTAAAGGCTTTTGAAAAGTCTGCTTTAGAAAGATCTGCATTTTGAAAAATCGTTCCAGATAAATCAACATCTGAAAAATTGGATTCAACCAAACAACTGTTTGTAAAGTAGCATTCTTTTAGCTTACTCCCCAAAAATGAAATTCCTTTTAATATGAGATCCGAAAAATTGCAACAAAACAGCACACTTCTTGTGAAACGTATGGAAAAAAATGTTTTTTCACATTTGAAAAATTCTCCTCCAGTGATTTTGCAATCCACAAAATGGATTTCTTCAAATCGACATCCCTCCATTTTTACTAAACTCAAATTGCAGCTAGTGAAAGTACAAGACTGAAATTTTGCATTCCAAAAGATACTCTCCGTGAAGTTACAGTTAGCGAATGTACAGTTTGTAAAGGAATAATTTGCAAAAGATTTTTTTGTATAATCTTCCGATTTGAAACTCACTTCTTCCATATATGACGAAGAAAACTCTTCCATTGATGACCCCCAGAATATTTGTCCCATTATTCCATCCATTTGATTTTCTTGCATGCCAAAACCTTATTTTATTGACCAGCATTACTGCCCTTGTGCTATAAAGGACTTCCCAAGCATAAGGAGATCCCATGGCCTTAGAACTTAACAGACCGCGTAAAGAAATCGAACTACCTATAAGACTCAGACGGAAAAGGCAAACAATTGCGATTCGGGCATTGCTTGAAGAAACCCGGCTAAATTCGACAGACCTGGTCGCCCCTCTATTTGTTGTAGAAGGCACTCGGCAAAAGCAACCCATTTCAAGCATGCCTGAAGTCTATCGCTATTCTATCGATTTACTAATAGAAGAAGTTCTCGAACTCGAAGCTCTTGGACTTACCGCCGTAAATCTTTTTGCCTATGTTCCAGAGGAAAAAAAAGATCCTTTTGGCTCTGAATCTATGCGCCCGGGTAATTTGCTCTCAAATGCCATTTCCACATTAAAACAAAAAATTCCCGGCATCTGCCTCATGGTTGATATCGCACTTGACCCTTACACAGACCATGGACATGATGGATTTCTTAATTCGCATGGAGAAGTCGAAAATGATTTCTCTCTAGAACTTCTAGGAAAAATGTCTTTGCTTGCAGCCGACGCGGGCGCTGATCTAATTTCTCCAAGCGACATGATGGATGGTCGCGTTGGATATTTACGTGGGCTTCTTGATCGCTCAGGTTATTCCAAAGTTGGCATTGTCTCCTATGCTGCAAAATATGCATCCGCCTTTTATGGACCATTTCGCCAGGCGCTTGATTCCGCACCAAAAAGTGGTGATAAAAAGAGTTACCAGCTCAATCCAGCAAACATACGTGAAGCACTTTTAGAATGTTCCCTCGATGAAGCGGAAGGTGCGGATATGCTTCTCATCAAACCAGCCCTTCCTTATCTGGATGTTGTTGCCAAAATTAGAGAGAGAACCCTTTTGCCTATCGGAGCCTATCATGTCAGTGGCGAGTATGCAATGCTCATGGCTGCTGCCAAAGAAGGCTGGCTGAATAGAGATGCTGCACTAGCAGAATCGCTTCTTTCAATCAAACGTGCAGGCGCAGATTTTATTTTTACTTATGGAGCTAAGCGAATGGCAGAAATTTTAAAGCAAAATGGCAAATAGTGCTGAGTGTAAATCTCCTTTACATAAAGACTCATTTTTTCGTTAGAACCGATCTACAGCAATAAAATTAGCGAGGATGATGGTTCTTTTAATTGCACCGCAATGTCGGTTGTTTCAAAAGGGTCTGTAAAAGGGATTATACAAACTGATTGATGATCCTAATACAGGATATCCTATAGCATATAAAGTAAAGTCTTTTCCAAAGGTGCACAAATGCTAGCCTCTGGAAATTAAAAAACAACTCATTTTGAATTATAAGGAACCAGGCTATCACCTCTTATGTGTGTAGTCGGCAGAAAGTCCATTTTTTTTATTTCATGTATTAAATCTGTAATGGAATGTGCCCTAATTTGACTTGTAAACAAAAATTCATTATTGATTTTTTTAAGTACAAAGCGGTATACCTCTTTTTCTCCTTTAACATCCAGTACATAAGACCCAACGCAGTCCAGACGGGGGCTTGGTCTTATAATATATGTGTTCTGGTAGACATCGGCAGCATCTAATAGATCTGTTGATTTTTCACTTGTGATGTCTTCATATCCGGCTACTTTGACTTGGTCTTCATCGGCAATAAACTGCAGGTCCCAGACCTCGTTAAATGCTAAGCTAGATCCATATACCATAGAGTTATTTAGCATTAGTTTTTTCCTTAGAACATGATTAAGAAGTTCTTCATCCAATTCTTATTAAAGAATAAATGCTATATTTTGTCAAGACATTTAATTTAGATATAATCACTTCCCTACTGTTATTATTAAGATGAACGAATGATATTACTGTCAATTATATTTTGTTTTTTAGATCTTACTTGGAACGTTTAAAATGCCTGATATTTATGTTCAACAACTGATGCATGGGAAATTAAATAAGACTACAAAAAAAGTCGTAGAAAAGGAAACAAAAAAAAATAAATTCGGTCAAGCATTTGATCAACTTTTGGACATTATAATCGATGATTCCTCTCTGCTGGGATTACCCTCTCACAATCAATTTATCCCCGAAAACATTAAACGAGATAAGCTTCTGCAGAATGTTACATAAAACTAGGCCAAATTGAAAATGCAATTGAAGAGCTGGTTGAGATAAAAATAAATATAGAAAAGAGTCCTCCTGAACCGTTCTGGCTTGAGTTGCTATCGAACATTGAGCAAAAAGTTAAAGCCCAAACTAAGTAAAAATTATAGGCTTTTTTATGAACATAAACTCAAAAATTTACAACCCTGAAATAAAGACTGTTGAAACTGGAGCTAAAGAAAAACCTGTAAAAAATGAGAAAAGCATAGAGATGCCGCAAAGCGCCATGAGACGAGCATTTAATGCTCTGACCAAACAAGAACAAGTCAAATCTAATACAGACCCCAATGGCTTGATGCAGGGGGGTGAAGCTGCTCGCGCATTTAATAGTGTCCCAAAGGGAACTGTCCTCTCGCTTGTGAATTTTTATTCCTGTCAAAAACTTAAAGAAGGAGTTCTGTCTAATGCCCCGACTTCAAATAAGCAAAATTCCATCCAAAAAAGCAAGAAAGAAGAAATAAACTCTTCTAAAAAAATCGAGTTGAAAGAAATGGACTTTGTTGATGAGACGCAAATCGCAATCATTCCGGTATACAGTAGTGAACAAAAAATAGAAAATTGTTTTGAAAGCGTTTTTTTAAAAAAAATTGAAGTTCAAGGCGAAAATTCCAAAATGGGAGGAATGTTAATTGGCGGTTCCGATAAAGAGACAGGTGCTCCTTTTAAAGCTTTTCCTAAGATGCTAAATGCAACTAATTTGACTTTAAAAAGTATAGGTAAAGGGGCAAATAAGGAGACTTTTTTAGCTAGTTTTGAGGGAACAGAAAAAGCAAATAAAGTTGCTATTTCAACAATTAATATCTATGGGGATGGTAAAGGAATTCAAAATGGAGTTGATCTTGATGCTAGGGATATGCAAGTTCGAAAGCAAGAATTGAATATGGCAACTATGGTTTTTCTAAACATTTAAAAAATATCATTCCAGGTGGAACTCTATTAAATGAGGTAACAGGTAATGCTTTTATTGCGACAAAGTATTGCAACTCTGGGACCATAGTAGATTTATGGGGGGAGACAGATGCTTGACAAAAGAAAAGTTTACTATTAAATATAGCAGAAGGTCAAAAATCATTGCATGAAGCTGGAATTGTACATAGAGATTTGCATGGTGGAAATATACTCATACATAAAAATAAAAATTCTGAACTTACTGCTTACATAAGTGATTTTGGTTGTGCAACAGTAATTAATGGAGATAAAAATAATGTAATTCAAAATAGAGCATTATTTTCTCCAGCTAAACAATCCAAAATATATAACTTAGAAAAAGAATATAAGGAAACAGCGAGTAAAATAAAAGAACCTGGGAGCAAAGACGTCGAAAAATTAAAAGCGAGGAATGCCGAAATTCTAAATGAAATTTCTAAAATAGGTGGTGATCCATCAGAAGATTCCTTTGCTTTTGGGGTTGAGATATGTCGTTTAGCAAAATTTTTTAGGCCAGAAGGTGCAAAAAATAATCATACTTGGTTAAACCTTAAAGCCGATCCTTTAAAAGCTCATGAAGAGGTCGTTAATTTTGTTAATAGGTCGTTTGGTGATGAAGAAAGTGCCTTAAAAACTTTAGTGCTAAATCTTCTTCGTTTAGATCCAAGTGATCGTCTTGGCAGTCAAGCGCTTATAGATGAACTTAATGCAATTTCAGATGAAGAGATAGCAAAAATATGGCCGGACGAAGATAATATAGAAAATAAAAATGAAAATCAAATAAACGATGGTGAATATGAAAGTTCATATGCAAATGATAGCATGCCCGAAAATGATTACGATGGTGAATACTATAAAACAGATAACTCATAGCCTGATATTAATGGGTCTCGGGAGCGGTTTAAGAATCAAAGTGTGGAGCAATATGCGATAGAAGCATTTAAAAAACATTTAAATAAATACACGACTCCGATGCCAAGTTTTCTGAGGTCCTTAGCTTTCTGCTGAATTCTCAGCTATAAATGTGTCTATGTAATTCGGTTAGTGTCGTCCGAAAACTTGGAATGACTCCTACTGCGAGAGAGACGCAGCAAGCCATGTAGCCTGCTACGTCTCGCAGCAGGAGTAGGATTCAAATCTAGCCTTTGAGCTCAAACAGGTAGGCAGGCCACTTTAGCGAATTTTCTTTTCTTTAACTTGAGAAATTTCATCGAAGTCCTCAGCTAATTGCTCGGGTGTTACCCGGCCACCAGTAAATTTTTGGATCTTTAGGGCAAGCAGCAATCCCGGCCGTTGTGTTCCGGCTACTATATTTTTTACAGATTGCTCGGTGATCCCTAGGCTTTCAGCAACTGTTTGGTAACGAATTTTGTGCTCACGCAAATATTCTTTTAGCTTCATAAAAGTTTTGTCTTGACATTAGTACGTTATTTGCTTACCTTTTCAGTAAGTAATGTATTTAATTACGATGATCACCATCATAACAGGGAGCAGCTTTAATGTCAGAAAAAATATTTCGAGTCAAAATTTTAGATCTAAAATATCTTGCTGACTATGAGCACCTTAATTTTAAGTATTTTATCTATGAAGTAAAATCTGATTGCATAGAAAAAGCTGTAAAAAAGGCCCGTGCAAACTACATGAAAGGGATGGAACCACTTTTTTTTGAGGAGCTTCCTTTCGTGCTAAAGCTATTCTCAGTAGATCACAAAGTAAGTTAACCTCCTTACTGCTAACAGATCTCATCATTTCGATCAAGCAGATCAAGTTTCAACTTTTTGTGAGATTAAATATACTTTGAGTAAAACCATCACTGAAGTAATTGAAGAGTTCGAAAGGAAATTATCACTACTTCCAGACCTAAATAAAAAAACTATTGAAAAAGTGTTAATCAACGCAACGGTGCAACAGATGCTCTAAAGTCGAGACACAGCAGGCCATATGTAGGCTACTGCGCTCGCAGCAGGTGTAGGATTCAAGTCTAGCCTTTGAGCTAAGCAGATAGGTAGGCCACTCTAGCGATTTTTCCTTTTTTAAACTGGTAATTTCATCGAAATACTCAAACTAATTGCTTGGGTGTTACCTGACGACCAGTAAATTTTTAGATCAAGGGCAAGCAGCAATCCCGGCCGTTGTGTTCCTGCTACTGAATTTTTATAAAATTGTGCTGAATGTAAATCCACTTTACATTACCTCTTATAGCCACAAAACTTGGTAGAGATCATCTTCCACCTTACATAAAGAGTGATAAGCAGCCCAATTTTTTTCCTAAGCGTGACTTGTCGATTGTCTTAATTGATCTATCAGAATCTTCAGGTAATGTCAATGTTATTGGCATGATTTTCATCTTAATAAACTCATATTATATGTATACGTATAACGTGCGTTAGAAATCTTGTGGCAATACTTTGGGAGTCTTAAATTATTAGGTTTACACTCAGGAAAGACACACAATTTTTTGAGGTTGTAAAACATAATTCCACTGAGAATTTTCCGCTTTTAATTTGCTCAACATTAATTGTGTTAAAGCCAGACGGGCTTGGACATTTTCAGAGCGCTCTTGAGTCAAGTAGCATTCGGATGTCTCATTCACAGATTTAAGCTCTTCAACGGGGATGATCGCGTCATCGATGTAAAAGAAATCAGGAAGCTCATTTTGCCCTACAAAAGTCTTATAACTTTGATTAAGTGTTATCCAATTAGTCGCTGTATGGTTTTGAAGATTCTCTTCTCTCATTTCATAGAAAAAAAGCGCCTCTAACATTCGATATATTCCAGGGATTGTCATCCCTTGCTGATTAATATGTTGATAGGATTCGATTAGACATCCCCTTAAAACTTCTATTCCTTGGGTGAATATTGGATCAGTCGACTGATAGTCAAATATACGTGCCATGCACATGCACATGCGGTCCCAAGCCAGGTAAAGGATTAAATCATGCATTGTGTGAACAGCATTAACCTCCAAAACTGCTTTACATGTATCCAGAACTTCAGATAGGACATGCTCAACGGCTAGATAGTTGGATGTTTGACGATGTGCGTTTATTGCTTCAGATAAAAAGGGAGCATTAATCTGAGGAAGATTCTTGATTTGGTTTAAATTTTCTGTAAAAAGACGATCGAAAACATAAAATAAAATTTCTTTGTCCTCATTTACGCTTAACATCGAAATGCATGTCTTAAAAATCGGTTGTGTTTCATCAAATGCTGGAAGATTTGCAAAAATGCTTCCTAATTCAAGATACTCCAACAAAGATGGCCATCTAAATAATATCTGATTTTTCGGGTCTGAAATTAATGGAATCTTTGTGGTATCGGTTGGATTGTTAGCTAAGAATTTTACAATTTGATTATCAACTATGATTTCCATGGTCTTTTCCTTCTTTTCACTTATCTCAAACTAACGTGTCATTTCTTTGGAAACACAGAGGCACAAAGAACAGAGAGAGAGGAACTTGTAATTGGACATTCTGATGCCGAGCTGTCTAAGATCCTTAGCGTCATGCTGATTTCTGAGCTTAATATTATGAGGTTATGTATCTGGATAATGCTAGAGTCTCAGCCAGCCCGGCATCGGTGTGCATGCGCATCATGTCAAGCAATTAACTTTTTATCTCATACTATTATTCTGTTATTCTGTCACTGCTACCGCGGCTAACTAATTTTAATTAATTCGAACCCACTAACGCTTCACGCGAGACGATTGCATAAGTGCCAATAAAATATTTTAAAACTGTTGTCATAGCATTGTCAGCCCGATTTATTTTTTTAAGACAAGTTTCCAGTTTAGGGCCTTAACTTTCTGAAAATCAG
>JACCRY010000147.1 GCA_013813265.1 Parachlamydiaceae bacterium | reverse complement strand
CGGAAACAATATTAGGATGCTGCTTCGATGTAATGAATGAGCTTCATCATCCTGATCATCATGCCGCTTGCGATCATGCATATCCTGTGTTTCTCAACTGACAAGGCTTTTTACAAAAACTCTTTTATAATTATCTCACGGAACTTTGCTGAAGTTAAAGCCTGAAATCTCTTCCTTTTGAGAGATTTTTTAGTAGATTCACTTTTTTTAAGAAGTCCCAGCCCCATTTTGCGCACTGCGTTTAAATTTTGTGCCCCTACGCGATTTCGATATTTATTGTGATCTTCTCTGAAAATAACGTCTAAGGACCAGTGCGCTTATGACTATATACTTTATCATAGCCCTTCGCCGTTCCTTCCTTATCCTTTAACGTTAAGATCAAAAAATGTCGTCAAGGAATTTGCTTTACGTTAAAGTAAAATTTTTACTATGTATATAGCAAATGAGGGTCTTGGAATGGGTTTTAAAACCAACGCAGAGGCATTTAGAGACGTCACAATTGCAAATAGTGCTTTTGTAGAAGAACAGTATGAGCGCTTTCAAAAAAATCCGGACGAACTAGATCCTTCATGGAAAGAATTATTCTCCTCGTCTGAAAATTCTTTCCAAAATGTTATACAAGTTATTGAAGGTAGATCTACTGCGATCATTGGTCTTATCGATGCTTATCGTACTTTTGGTCACCTCAAAGCCAAAATCGATCCATTAAATCATTCGATCGATGAAAACCCTTGGCAACTCAATTTAGACCACTTTGGGCTCACGCAAGCAGATCTTTCAAGCCTTTTTCCCACACAAGGAATTTTAACTTCGCCTGAAGCACCACTTTCAGAAATTCTTGCTGCCTTGGAAGCAATTTACTGTGGAACAATCGGCTTTGAATACATGAGCATCGGACGAAAGGATGTTGAATCTTGGGTACAAAGCCAAATCGAACCCTCAGGTCATAAAGAAAAGTTAAGTCTTGAGCAAAAGAAAATGATTTTGCATAATCTTAACAAATCAGAACTGTTCGAGGTTTTTCTCCACACAAAATACACTGGGCAAAAACGTTTTTCCCTTGAAGGAGGGGAGACACTTATCCCGATCTTGGCGGCCATCATTGATAAAGGCGCTGAAGCAGGTGTTGAGGAGTTTTATCTCGGTATGGCACATCGAGGAAGATTAAATGTTCTCTCGAATATTTTGAATAAATCCTATTCCTTGATTTTTTCTGAATTTGATGAAAATTATGTTCCAGAATTTTTTGCTGATGAATCAGGCGATGTTAAATACCATAAGGGTTTTTTATCCGAAAATTTGTCCTCACATGGACATAAAATTCAGATTGTATTGACCCCAAATCCTAGCCACCTTGAGGCTGTGGATCCTGTCATTGAAGGTCAAGTATATGCCAAACAACTGCTTGCAGGAATGCCTGGAGGCAAAAAAAAAGTTGTTCCCATTTTAATTCATGGAGATGCAGCTTTAGCTGGACAAGGAGTGGTATACGAAACTTTGCAGCTACAAGCTCTTGAAGGCTATAGTACCGGAGGCACGTTACATCTAGTCATAAACAATCAGATTGGGTTTACAACCATTCCTGAAGATTCCCGGTCAACAAGGTATTGCACAGATATTGCAAATACGTTTGGGGCTCCAACATTCCATGTGAACGCCGAAGATCCGGAAGCATGCTTTTTTGCGACGTGTTTAGCTGTTGAGTTGCGGCAGAAATTTGAGTGCGATGTCTTTATCGATATGATTTGCTATCGTAAATATGGGCATAACGAAGGTGATGAGCCTGCTTTCACGCAACCTCAAAAATATGCGCTCATTGCAAATAAGAGGTCTATTCGTGAAATCTATCGAGATTTACTTATACAGCAAGGTTTTTTGGAAAAAAAGATCTGTGAAGAATTGGAGACTGAATTCAAAGCATCTCTTCAAAAAGAATTACAGCAAATAAAAAATGCTCCGAAAAGAACTGGCTCAGAGCAAGGATCTTCATCTCTTAAAGAATCGGTCTTTCATCACATCCAAACCGGTGTTTCGCTTGCAGAGTTGCAGCAAATTACAGCAGCGGCTTGCCGCGTGCCTGAAGGGTTTGCGCTTCATCCCAAACTTGCGCGTTTGCTTGCCGATCGCGTCCTGATGGTTTCAGGAGGAAAGACTTTGAAACCCATTGATTGGGGAATGGCAGAGATGTTAGCAATCGGTTCTTTGCTTTGGGAAGGCTTTGGTGTACGTCTATCAGGGCAAGATTCTTGTCGAGGCACTTTTAGCCATCGTCATGCAGTTTGGATAGATCAAAAACAAGAAACTTCCTATTGCCCCTTGAAGAATCTAAAAGCAGACCAAGGTCGGTTTGAGGTTTTTAATTCTTCGCTGTCAGAATTTGCTGTTCTCGGGTTTGAATTTGGGTATACACTTGCAAATCCCTCTGTTTTAGTTCTTTGGGAAGCTCAATTTGGTGATTTTTGCAATGGCGCTCAAGTCATCATTGATCAATTTATTTCAACGGGTGAGCAGAAGTGGGGGCAGCAAAGCGGCTTGACGCTGCTTCTACCTCATGGGTATGAGGGGCAAGGCCCTGAGCATTCGTCTGCGCGGATCGAACGTTTTTTAACTCTTGCAGGGCAAAACAATCTACGTATTGTAAATTGCTCGACCCCCGCGCAATTTTTTCATGTACTGCGCCGTCAGCAGCTCTTAAACGAAAAAAAACCTTTAGCAATTTTCACCCCTAAGGCCTTATTGCGGCATCCTGCTTGTGTAAGTCAAACAGAAGATCTAGTCATGGGCTCTTTTTTGGAAATTTTGGATGATCCTAAAAGTCTAAATAATGTAAAGCATGTGATCATCTGCAGCGGCCACGTTTACTACGACTTAATTGCCGAACGTGAAAAGCTTCTGAATGATACCGTCGCCATTCTGCGAGTTGAACAACTTTATCCTTTCAATAAAGAAAGGATGAAAGAGCTCTTAGATAAATATCGAGGTTTTGAGCGTCTGGACTGGGTTCAGGAAGAGCCGAGCAATATGGGGCCAGGTGTTTATATGGGAGAAATGTTAAGGGATATATTGCCCTCAGACGTGTCTTTCCGTTCCTTTGCAAGGCCGCATAGCGCTTCTCCTGCAGTAGGTTCCTATCATGTGCACAAGAAACAACTTGCAGAACTCATGTCTACTGTCTTTGATAAGGAGCAGCCTTCGATTTTTAAAATTGCAAGTCAAACTCAAGCAAAAAGTTAAAAATGAAAGAAGAAATAAAAGTCCCTCAATTAGGGGAATCAATCAGTGAAGCAACAGTTAGTGCCATTTTAAAGCCTGCCGGATCGGCAGTGCAGATGGATGATGAACTTTTGGAGCTCGCAACCGACAAAGTTAACCAGGTACTTTACGCCTCTCAAGCGGGAATCTTTACTCCTACTGTGAAGGAGGAAGATCAGGTCAAAATCGGTCAGGTGATAGGATATATTGAAGTTGTAGAGAAGGGAAAGGCTGCTCCGAAAGAAAAAACCACAATTACGGAAAAAAATCAGCCTGAAGTGACTCTTGAAGTTGCTCCAAAGGAAAAACAAGCTGCTACCCTTGAACCTACTTTAGAAAAAAATGTTACGGATGATACAAAAAACTCAAGAAGCAGTGTAGATATCTATCTGAAGGAATTGAGTGCTTCACAAATAAAATCTCCCGAAAAACTTAAAAACAGTTCAGAACTTCCAGAAACCTCAAACAAGGCACCCCCAGAGCGCGAGTCCCGCCAAAAAATGACAAAAATTCGAAAAATTATCGCAAGTCGGCTAGTAGAAGTTCAGAATACAACAGCAATGCTGACCACCTTTAATGAAGTCGATTTAACTGAAGTTATGGGACTGCGTGAAAAATATAAAGAGTCTTTTGTTAAAACCCACGGCGTTCGATTAGGATTTATGTCCTTTTTTGTGAAGGTCGCAGTTTCGGCATTGCAAGCGTTTCCAGGGGTGAATTCTTATATCGATGGTGAGGATCTTATTCAGCGTCATTATTATGCTATTGGAATTGCTGTTGGGGGCGCTAAAGGATTAGTTGTACCTGTAGTCAAGGACTGCGACAAGCTTTCATTTGCTCAAATAGAAAAAGCGATCAGTGATTATGCAGAAAAAATTAAAGCGGGAAAATTAGCTGCGGATGATCTCTACGGGGGAGGCTTTACCATTACAAATGGTGGAGTGTATGGTTCACTGTTGTCAACTCCAATTCTAAATCCTAATCAATGTGCTATTTTAGGCATGCATAAGATTAGCAAACGAGCTGTTGTGATAGATGATCAAATTGTGATAAGGCAAATGATGTACCTTGCACTAAGCTATGATCATAGAATTATTGATGGCAAAGAAGCGGTTTCATTTCTTGTTCACATCAAAAACTGCCTTGAAGATCCAACGAGATTGCTCCTAGAAGTTTAGTGTACTTAGATTGGGGTTTATATGAGTGAAGAAATTTATGATGTTGCAGTCATTGGATCCGGTCCAGGCGGATATGTAGCAGCCCTTCGCGCCGCAGAATTAGGCCTGAAAACTGTATGCATAGAAAAAGAAGCGTCTGTCGGGGGCACCTGTTTGAATGTGGGGTGCATTCCTTCAAAAGCTTTGCTACAGTCAACTGAATATTACTCCTTTCTAAAAGAAGATGGGGCAATCCACGGCATTATTGCAAAAGACATTTTTTTTGATTTCGAAAAAACTCAACAGCGGAAAAGCGAGATTGTTCAAGGGCTTGTCGGTGGAATCAATATGTTATTCAAAAGCCAGAAAGTCACCCTGAAACAGGGAAATGCAAAATTCTTAACACCTTCAAGCGTAATAGTCGAAGGGGGAGGAAGTTCTGAAGAAATAAAAGCTAAGCATTTCATATTAGCCACTGGGTCGGAACCAATGCCCTTGCCTTTTTTGCCTTTCGATGAAAAGCGCATTCTTTCTTCTACAGGAGCGCTTGCGCTTTCTGCGCCTCCCAAAAAAATGGTTGTAATCGGAGCGGGTGTCATTGGAGTAGAACTGGGATCTGTCTATAATCGATTAGGGACTGATGTGACATTTATAGAGATGCTCGATCGGATCTGCGTTCCAATGGATGCTACCGTCAGTAAAATGTTATTGCAGATTTTAAAAAAACAAGGATTAAAATTTCATCTTGGAGCCAAACTTCTAAATGGTTCAGCAGGGGATACGGAAGTTACTTTAACAGCTGATATTGATGGAAAAGAAACAATTTTGAATGCAGATGTTGTTTTGGTCGCTGTTGGAAGGCGACCCTATCACTTGGGCTTGGGTCTTAAAGAGATTGGGATTGCAACTACAAGTAAAGGTTTTGTTATTGTTGATGGCAATTTCAAAACAAATGTTCCCACAATTTTCGCAATCGGCGATTTAATTGAAGGACCGATGTTGGCCCATAAAGCCTCAACAGAGGGGGTTGCTGTCGCTGAAATTATTGCAGGGCAGAATCCATATATCAATTATATGACAATTCCTAATGTAATCTATACTCATCCTGAAGTTGCAGCCGTAGGGCTTTCAGAAGAAGAAGCTATAGAGAGGGGATTGCAAATAAAGGTAGGGACAGCTTCCTTTAGGTCAAACCCACGTGCGCGTTGTGTAGGCTACAGTGAAGGAATGGTCAAAGTCATTGCAGAAGCGCAAAGTCTTCGTATTGTAGGAGCCCATATAATTGGCCCGCAGGCTTCGGAGTTGATCGGAGAAGCTTCTCTCGCAATTGAACGGCATGCGACACTTGGAGACATAGCTTCCCTTTCTCATGCGCATCCGACCTTATCGGAGACATTCCATGAAGCCGTTTTGCACGCAAAGGGGTAGGAGTTGGGCTTAAAGGGGATAAGGGACCTAAGAGACATAAAGACTTAAGGAACGTAAAAGACCTACGCACGTTGCATTTTGGTCTTTTTAGTTTCTTGTCCCTTAGGTCCTTTATGTCCCTTTAAGTCCCTAAACAGTGTACTAGAGCAGGCTACTCCCTTAGTTGAAGGAATTCTGACGGTCAGTGATAAAAGCGCAAAACACTTTAAGAATCCTTAAATCGATTTGGTCTTCGTCATAAACTGTTGTACGCCAGCAATCTACACCTTCAAAGTTTCTTTTTATAATAGCTAGGTAATGATTTTCGTTATTTGGATCGCAAATCTTAAAAGTATGCGTACTATCTAGGTAGGCAATTCCGACGCGTTCGCTGTTCCTGTTATAAATGCTGAACTTGGCTTTTTCTGTAGTTGCAGCTTGCCCATCGATTGTGCCAATATAATAATCATTTTTGTCGTAAATATCGATTTCTCTTGCCCAGTCAAAGATAACTCCGAGTGTGAGAACGCGGCAAATTCCTGTGCCTTCAAATTCCCCATGAACGCTATATAGATCGTAATTCGTTCTTACACGAAAAGAGCTTTTGACCACAGTTCCTAAAAAATCATGTTCTCCAACACAGTCAAAAATAGATGAAAATGTAGTGTCTTGACGATGTACATCAAAAGTTAGAAAATGGTGATCTCCATGTTCATTTGAGAAAACAGGCAAAATACAAGCAAAAAGGAAAAACAAGGTTGAGAGTAAAACTTTCTTCATGAATACATCTTTGTTAGGGTTAAGTTGCTTATAGTACAATATTGTTTGATTTATAGCAACTATATTTCGGATTCAGATTTCGTCATTTTTTGAATTTTTTTAAACTGGGCATTGCATTTTCCTCTCATTTTTGGAGAAGTGAATCTTATAAACTTACAGAATCAGGGATTTCTACCTTTCGTGCGAAATTCATTAGATTGAGAAAGCTTTTCCAAAAGATGAGTTGTAGTCCTTTAGGTCTCTTACAACTTGATTTTTTATCGCCCAACATATAGTCTGAGGTCTCAAATTGCTAATTCAGTTTCTATGAACCGATTTTAGCTTGTTTTTTGCGAATTTACAACCGAGGATTTCTTATGCGTTACTTACTTTCGTTTTTGGTTGCTGTTGCTACAATTTTCACATTATCCTTAACAGGAGAGGAGACTCCATTTATGATGCCTAAAAACCCAGTCGTGATTATCGAAACGAATCATGGAAATATTACTGTCGCGCTAAAGCCCGATGTGGCCCCTAAAGCTGTAGAAAACTTCTTAAGACATACTGAACAAGGTTACTATAACGGCCTAATTTTCCATCGTGTTATCAAAAATTTCATGATTCAAGGTGGAGATCCTACAGGAACAGGGCGTGGCGGCGAATCTGTATTCGGAAAACCTTTCGAAGATGAAGTTTCTTCGGATGTTAAATTTGATAAAACTGGTCTTTTAGCAATGGCAAATTCAGGCCCTAAAACAAATGGAAGTCAGTTTTTCATTACAACTGCAAAGACTCCGTGGTTAAATGGTAAGCATACTATTTTTGGTGAAGTGACTTCTGGTTATAGTGTCGTCCAAGAGATGGAAAATGTTCAGACTTCTGGCGATCGTCCTTTAACTCCTGTCAAAATCATTAAGATCACAGAAGTTAAAGCTAAGTAACATGGTGAAGCCAAATTTGGAGTGAGATGATGTGACGTACTAGTACGTCATTGCTTTAAATCGGGATCACTGTCTTTATACCGCGGAAGCGGTCAACAAAAATAGCCCCGCGTGTAGTGAAGGCCGGCAGGTCTGAACGTAACGTGGGGTTACTCATTTATTGAAACTGAGTGATTCAATTAGATTTTGCTAGTTGGAAAAAAACGGACTTTTCCCTATGGTAGGGTAAGAAGTTATAAGAGTAGAAACTGTGCATTTAATCGGATAAAGCTATAATGCTACGCTCTTCTTTTACGTCTTATAATGCTTACGAACCCTCTTAAAGTAGCGGAAATGACAAAAAAACCATATAAATTTCAAACTGTCGGGCAACGCTATCACGATTTTGAAGTCACAAAATCTCTAGAAATTGCTGAATTACAATGCCATTTTTTAGAGCTAGTCCATTTGCCCACTGGCGCTCAAGTGATGCATCTGGCTAATGAAGATCCTGAAAATCTTTTCTGCCTTTCTTTTCAGACTTTTCCAGACAGTTCTAACGGTGTCGCTCACATCCTGGAACATACAGTTCTCTGTGGTTCTAAAAAATTTCCCGTCAAAGATCCATTTTTCGCAATGGGGCGCCGCAGTCTGAATACATTTATGAATGCTCTTACAGGCGCAGATTTTACTTGTTACCCTGCTGCCACACAGGTTACCAAAGATTTTTACAATCTTCTTGAAGTTTATCTAGATGCAGTATTCCATCCGAATCTCAATCTTTTAAGTTTTTTACAGGAAGGACATCGAATTGAGTTTGCAATTGCCGATGACCCTACATCATCCTTAGAATATAAAGGGGTGGTTTTTAATGAGATGAAAGGTGCGATGGCATCTGCAAATTCTCGCTTAAATGAAACGATCAATGCAGCTCTTTTTCCTGATTTAACCTATGGAGTGAACTCAGGGGGAGATCCGGAGGAAATCCCGAAGCTAACGTTTGAGGCCCTGCGTGAATTTCATAGAGAGGCTTACCATCCAAGTCGCTGCCTTTTCTTTTTTTATGGTAATTTGCCTTTGGATGAACATCTGGATTTCATTGAGAAACACACACTAAGTACATCGAAAAAACTATCATCAATCCCTCCTCTCCCTAGGCAAAAGAGGTTTTCAAAACGAAAACATATTCAAGCATCTTATCCTATGGATGCAAATGGGGGCTTAGAAGGCAAGACATATATCGCTTTTGCTTGGTTGACTTGTCATGTGCTGGAACAGGAAGAACTTTTAGCTCTTAGTCTCCTGGAATCCGTCCTTCTTGATACAGATGCCTCACCCTTGAAGCGTGCTCTTTTAAAATCTGGACTTTGTAAGCAGGTCAGCAGCTACATTGATACTGATCTTAGCGAAGCTCCTTTTATCATAACTTTACGAGGATGTGATCCAGACAATACCAAACCATTGGAAGAATTGATTGCGATAACTTTAGCTCAAATTGCAGAAATTGGTATTCCTCTAGAGAAAATTGAAAGTTCTTTGCATCAACTAGAATTTCATCGTAGTGAAGTCACGGGTGATCATGGTCCATATGGACTCTCCCTTTTTATGCGCTCGGCATTGCTTAAACAACATGGTGCTAATCCTGAAGAAGGATTAGAGATTCATTCGCTTGTCGAAACCCTCCGTAAGCATTTATTGAGCAATCCTGATTATTTCAGTCATCTTATTCGAAAGCATCTGCTTGATAATCCTCATTCTGTAGTCGTGACATCGGTACCCGATCCTACTCTTGCCGGAAAGGAAGCTGCGGCTGAGCAAGCTTCACTGAAAAAAATACGAGAGAGCCTTACAGCTGAACAGGTCCAAGCTCTTATAAAGCAGGCAGCTGAACTTGCTACGTTTCAAGCAATGCAAGAGGAAGAAAGCGAAGAAATCCTTCCAAAAATCATGTTGGAGGACGTTCCCAAAATTGCACGTGATTTCACACTTAATCGAGAAAAAGTCGGAAATCTTGAAGTCTTTCATCATCCGACTTTTACAAATGAAATTCTTTATTGCGACCTCGTTTATGATGTGCCTAAGACTTCCGAAGAAGATCTTCCTTTGCTAAGATTATTTACAGTCCTGCTTTCACAAATGGGATGCGGTGGCAGGAATTATTCTGAAAACTTAGAGTTTGTTCAGGCTTATACCGGGGGCATCGGCGCTTCACTCACGTTTAATTTGCAGGCTAACAATACTTCTGAATTTAAACCTTCACTTTATATTAGAGGGAAAGCCCTACATCGCAAAGCAGAAAAACTTCTTAATTTAATCCACGATATGGCAACGACTCCAGACTTCACTGACCTGGAGCGATTGCGTGAAGTGATGGTGAAGCATTTTACTACATTACAAAGTAGTTTACATCAAGGTGCTTTACGCTATGCCATTAATCTTTCAGCTTGTGGGCTTGATTACCCTTCTAGAATTGCTAATTCGTGGTACGGCTTGGAGTACTACTGGAAAATTAAGAGCATTGTGGAAGAGATCGACACGATGCTCCCATGGCTTTCGGAAAAATTGTCCATATTCAGCAAAACCATTCTTGGTTTGGAAAATCCGCATCTTGTCATGACATGTAATGCGGCGCATTATGATGAGTTAAAGCGGCATGAATTTTATGGCCTTGCTTCAATAGATATGAAGCCATTCGAACCTTGGGATTGTTCTGAGTATTCTCTTCCTACAGAACTTCCTCAGGGAAGGATAATCCCTTCGCCGATTGCTTTTATCAGTAAAGTATTTAAAGTCGTTCCTTATATGCATCCTCATGCCCCTGCATTAAACATTGCAGCGTTTCTTTGCGATAACCTTGTGTTGCATGCTAAAATTAGAGAGCAAGGGGGAGCTTATGGTGGAGGATCTATATGCAATTCCATGGCATCTAATTTCTATTTTTATTCTTATCGTGATCCCAATATCCGTTCAACTTTAGAGGCATTTGATGAAGGCATCGCTGAACTTGTAGCGGGAAATTTCGATGATGCAGACCTTGAAGAAGCTAAGCTGGAAATGATTCAAACGCTAGATGCACCTGTACCTCCCGGAACTCGTGGAGATTTTGCGTATGGATGGCTGCGAGAAGGGAAACCTCAACATGTTCGTCAGAAATTTCGCACCGCTATTTTAGAACTATCCAAAAATGATGTGATCGAGGCTGTCAAAGCAGAAATTCTTTCTGAAAAAGCCAAGGGGATTGAAGTTGTCTTTGCAAATAAAGAACTGTTAGATAAAGAAAATGCATTGCGTCAAGTTAAAGGCTTGCCACTTTTATTGCTTAAAAAAATTTGATTTATACTGCGCGCAGTATACGTCTTTATTTGCCCATTGTGGTTCCGCGTTCAGGATATTTCGTAAAAACTTAAAGAGCATTTATATTATGTCAAACGAAGCCCCTTATACAAATAGACTGATCAAAGAAAAGTCCCCCTATCTTTTACAACACGCGCATAATCCAGTTGATTGGTATCCATGGGGAGACGAGGCATTTAAGGCTGCTCAAGCTCAACAAAAGCCTATTTTTCTATCGATTGGTTACTCTACATGTCACTGGTGCCATGTAATGGAAAAAGAATCGTTTGAAAATCCTACGGTTGCAGCATTAATGAACCAAGCTTTCATAAATGTAAAAGTTGATCGTGAAGAATTACCGGCTGTGGATTCTCTCTATATGGAGTTCTCGCAGAATATGGTTTCAGGAGGATTAGGCTGGCCCTTAAACGTTGTTCTTACGCCGAATCTCCATCCCTTCTTTGCTACAACCTACCTTCCACCCTATACTTCACATGGATTAATTGGATTAACCGAGTTTGTCGAACGTATTCATGAAATGTGGATGGACGAAGAAGAAAGAGAGAAATTAGAAACGCAGTCTCATCAGATTATTCAACTTTTTGAAAAAAATTTAACGGTCCAGGGTGAAGTTTTATTGGCGAAAGAAGAAATTTTTGAATGTGCAGAGCTTTTATTTAAAATGGCAGATTCTACCCATGGAGGAATGCAGAGCGAACCTAAGTTTCCTCTTAGCTACACTCTTCAATTTCTTTTAAATTACTCCACTCTCACAAAAGATAGCCGTGCCTATTTTATTGTAGAACGTACGCTGGAAATGATGCATCGAGGGGGTATCTACGATCACTTGGGTGGAGGGTTTTCTCGTTATAGCGTCGATGAACGCTGGTTTCTTCCACATTTTGAGAAAATGCTTTACGATAATGCCTTGTTAGCCAAGACCTATTTTTTAGGTTGGCAAGCAACTAAAAAAAAGCTGTACAAAGTAGCTTCTGAAGAGATTTTTCACTACTTAATGCGCGATATGATGTATTCAGAAGGGGGATTTTATGCAGCTGAAGATGCCGACTCTGAGGGGCATGAAGGGCTTTTCTACACTTGGCCTTATGATGAAGTTAAAACACTTTTAGGCAAAAACAGTGCCCTCTTTTGCGAATATTATTCGATCGTAAAGGGTGGAAATTTTGAAGGCCGATCGATTTTGCATCATACGATGTCTTTAGAAGAGTTTGCTCATAAAAAGGGCGTATTAAGTGAGAGTCTTGAATTACTTTTTAAAACTCAGCGCGAAATTTTATGGAAATCACGTGAAAAACGCGTTCATCCGTTTAAAGATATGAAAATTATCACCTCTTGGAATGGTCTGATGCTTGATTCACTGGCTTGTGCCACTGATGTCCATGATTCTCTTCACTATATGGAGGCAGCCAAAAAAAGTGCTAATTTTATAAAATCTCATTTTTGGATTGATAATCGCTTAAAAAGACGTTGGTGTGCTGGTGAGTGCTCTTTTGCTGGAGGACTTGAAGATTATGCCTTTTTAATTAAGGGGCTGATTTCTATGTTTGAAGCAGATGCAGGTACAGAATGGCTCAAGTGGGCGATTCAACTTTGCAATATTACGAATGAAATTTTTAAAAGTCCGCAGGGTGCTTATTATCAGACAAGTGAAGAAGAAAAAGATCTTATTTTACGAAAATGCCAGTTTGGTGATGGTGCCGAACCTTCAGGCAATAGCATCCAATGTGAAAATTTGTTGAGACTCTATGATCTAACAGGTGAAGAGCCTTATTTGGAAGCGGCTGAAGAGGTTTTAAAAGCAGCTGAAAAGCACCTGAATCACTACCCGATGGGCTATTTATATCATTTGATGAACTTTAATTACTACTATGCAGCTAACCGTGTGACAATAGTGGTCTCATTGAATAAGAATTCTGAGTATAAAGAGGAAATTTTTGAGCTAATTCATAATCACTTTATTCCTCATAAAACGACCATCTGGCGCCATGAAGGGGATACAGAGATAATAAAATTATTACCAGCTCTCAAAGAGCAAAAGCCTATTGATGAAAAAACAACGCTCTATATTTGCCATCAAGGGTATTGCAAAAAACCGTTAACCCTTTTTTCCGATATGGAAAGTGCGATTTTAGCTTTGAGAGTCTCTTGAGTCCCACATCTTCTTGATGTTTTCGCGCAGCTGGTTTTGTGAAATTTCTGAGGGAAATATGCCTTGCATTTTAAAATAACTGATGTTGGCTTTTAAAATTTCTTCTTCAGCTGGTGAACTTGGTTTATAATCACTTAACATTTTATAGAGTTTTTCATGGTCAATTTTGAATAATTTCTCACGAAATGAAGGGGAAAGTCGTGATACAACCTTCTTGCTGAAGGAATCCAATGGCTTCAAGTCTCCGTTATTTTGAGGGATGAATGCGCCCTCTTTTAGTGAGCCATTTGCAATTGCGTCAGGAATTTTGGTTGTGAAAATATCCATAGTAATCTCCCTATTATAAACTAATTCTACCTTATTTAGTAATATTCTGTCACGCTGAATTTTATTTTTTTGATTTTTTTTGCGTTTTCCAAGAGTTAAATCTTTGTAGACGATTAAGTCCTTCATTTAAATTTAGTTGATTATATGGGTTATGTGTTTTCTATTTTCATATTAATTGTTTTTAGGTGCTAACCAACTCGGCATGGGAATCATGCTTTGAACGCAATCACTTTTTGAATCGCGTGCTTCTTTCACTGCTTCCGCAGCTTTACAATTGTTTATCTCGAAACCCCGCGCTCCGCTATCGCTACACACGGGGCTTTTACGTTAAATCGCTCCCGCGATCGAAAAAAGATTCTTGATTAACATGTGCTGCCTTTAGATCGCGGAAGCGATTTAACGTAAAAGCCCTGTGTGTAGCGAAGGGCCGGAAGGTCTGTAGTGGAACGTGGGGGGGAGATTTAAACGAAAGAGCTGCGGCAGCAGTGAAACAAGGGTGTGATTGGAATGTTTAGTTACAGGTTGTGATACGCTTCCCAATATGCTAACATTTTAGAGATGATCACTACAATTAGAGGTAAAATGCAAAAGACTTTTCTTCTTTTAGGCGCTTTTCTTGCTTTTACAGCCGTTGCGGCTGGAGCTTTTGGAGCGCACGCATTAAAACAAAAATTACAGCCGGATATGCTTAACGCTTTCGAGGTGGGTGTCAGATACCAGATGTACCACGCATTGGGCCTGATCCTTATTGCCGTCCTTTATAGCTCGTATCATAATGGCCTAATGTTAGCTTCTGGTTGGACGCTTGTTGCTGGAACATGTATTTTTTCTGGAAGCCTTTATGCATTAGCTATCTTGGGTATCCGTTCACTCGGAGTTATAACTCCCATTGGTGGTGTATTTTTGCTGATCGGCTGGGTTTTATTTGCTTGGGCTGTTGCAAAATCATGAAGCAATTAAAATTTACTCCAACTCTGGGAATAACTTCAAAGAATTTTCAAATGATCATCTCTACCTGTTTACCCAAAGGACAAGAACCTCCTTCAGAACATATACTTATTGACCTTGGTGAGGGTGATCAACTTTCCTGTCAGATATCAACGCCAGTGAATTGGAAAACAAATGGTAAAACGATTGTTTTGATTCATGGCCTTGGTGGTTCACATTCCTCAAGATATATGGTTAGGATGGCTCGTAAGCTGTATGCAAGAAATGATAAGGTTGTCAGGGTCAATCTTAGGAATTGTGGTTCAGGGGTGGGCTTGTCAAAACGCCCTTATTGTGGTGGAAATAGCCATGATATACAAAAAGTACTTGAATATCTCAAAAAGCAGTCTCCTGATTCAGACATTCAGCTAATCGGTTATTCCCTTGGAGGTAATATTGCTTTAAAACTGGCAGGTGAACTAGGTCAGGAAGCTGATAGGCTAATAAAGACTGTTATTGCAGTATGTGCTCCTTATAATCTTGAACATGCTGTGGAGTCGATACAAAAAAAAGAAAACAGGATTTACCATTCCTATTTTTTGAAAAGTATCCTTAAAGGTTCTCATCGCTGGACATCAGAGAAAATTCATACAATTTTTGAATTTGATGAAAAAGTGACAGGCCCTTCTTGGGGGTATGCTGGAGCAAAAGAGTATTATCATAGCTGCAGCTGCGAGCATTTCTTAACAAACATTCGATGTGAAACGCATCTGCTTTTTGCAAGGGACGATCCTTTCGTCTGTATTGAAAAATTTAAAAAAGTTTCTTTTTCAGAATATGTTTTCCCTTGGTTTTCGGATCATGGAAGTCACATGGGATTTTTAGGATCCACAAAGTCAGAGTTTCAGTGGATGGATTCTCTACTTCTAAACTGGACTGAAGGGGATTTTGACAGTGATTGTTTTGAGAAGAATCAGTAGTACTACAAAAAATATTAAACTAACCCACAGGTAATTATCGATGAAAATTTTGAGAATATTCTTTTGGAAGATAAAATTTTTCAGGATGCTTGTAATCTTGGAAGCTTTAAGATCACAGGGCGATTGCATTATATAGAATATTTTGATTTGTGTCCCGGAATTCAGATTAGGGATTTTTTTAGTGTGTCTGCTTTTTTTTCATTGAGCTGAGTTGAAATTTATGTAAAATATCCTAATAAGTACAAGAAAACAGGATATATAGGATCGCAAGCGGCAAGATATGCATGATAATAATCAACCTTTATATTTTCAGCTAACGGAAACAATATTAGGATGCTGCTTCGATGTAATGAATGAGCTTCATCATCCTGATCATCATGCCGCTTGCGATCATGCATATCCTGTGTTTCTCAACTGACAAGGCTTTTT
>JACCRY010000140.1 GCA_013813265.1 Parachlamydiaceae bacterium | reverse complement strand
TTATTTTCCTCAAAATTACAAAGCGATTTGAGTGCTCTAGAATTGAAAAATCACCAACGAGAGCTCGATCATCGGGCGATTTTTCGATTCTAGAGCACTCAAATCGTTTTGCAATTCCCTCCTTTATGTGGTTTTAGTGCGCTAATCGGAATAGTCTGCCATGCTCTGGGAATGACATTTTGTGATGAAGACAAAATGTTTTCTATTATGACTCATGCAGACATTGAATCACTTAATGAAGGTTTTGACTTAGGAATCATTAGAAATGATCATTTAATAGATTTTAATACCCCTATAGCTGAGCGTTGCTTCAGGAGCGAATTTCAAATTGCCAAGTTTCTCATTTCTCAAATCGATACTTCTGCACTTCTTACAACCAATCTACAGTTTAATATGAACCGTTGTATCGATCTAATCCGTGCGAACATTACCCCAGACAATGCAGAAGAATTCGAGGAAATTGTTCTTCTTCTCGATCAAAAGCTTCAAGAATGGCATGATGCAACTGGAGATAAACTGGATTATCAGATTGAAACAGGCTTTAATGTTGAAGTAGATACTGCAAACCCCATTCAATATAATGTAATGAAAGAAAAAATTGCAACGGATGTAAAGTTATGGTTACAGACTGTAAATTTGGAAAATTTTCAAGATCAAAAAATACAACTTTATTACGGAACAAGAATTAATATTTCTCCTAGTTACGGAATATATGCTATTGAAACCTCTGAAGAATTGGATGAAGTCATCGAAAATCATATTACATCTCTTCAACTCTGGATCGACGAACGATTTTTCACTCATCGAACGACTATAGAAATTGAGTTTTTGATCGTGGGGAAATTAAGACTAGAGGAAGATAATAGGATTGTTGATTTTCAATCCTTCAGACAGTCTTATGTGGGTACAAAAGGCGCAGGCTCCCCAGGTCTCTACGACTTCGACTTAGAAGATTCATTTATGTCTGCAGCCAAAAATTTTAAACTGTTCCCTCTTCCAACGCAGATCTGGAATGAAGATGGTTCATTTAAGGACATCGTTTAACAGGAAGGAAAAGGAAAGTAGGAGCCAAGCAAAACTCAGAGGCAAAGGAATAAATGACCATAGCACCTCCTTTAGATCTCTTTTATTCCTTGCCTCTTCACCCTTTTGGCCAATTGCAAATAAAAAACTAAATCATACCACAACAAGGCAAAAACACATGATCGACCCACAAGTTAATCTTCCTAAAGTTTCATACGATTGGACTACTTTTGATCCATTCCATCAACCCTTGCGATCATTTAACGAGCATATGGCGAAAGTAATCCATGGTTCATTCTCAGATTCCAATCCTTCTCTCTTCAACCGTGTTTTTTCTATAGCAATCAAATAGATACATCGAAAGATTTTACATCAGAGATGATTAAGGAAATGATGCAATATAGCTTTTTAATTCGTCATAATATATGCAATGAGAAAAAGAATGATTTTGAGGAAATTGCTCTCCTTATTGATCAAAAATGTGAAGAATGGCAGGAAGCTTACGCAAAAAGAAAAAGAGTTTCAGATCAAAGTAAGCTTTAACGTTGAAATGGAGACTAAGGAATCAAACCAATGTAAAAGTATAAAATATCGAGTTGAAAGTCTTTTCGATTCATGGAAAAAAATGGTAGATGTGGATAGTTTCAAAGGTGAAAAGCTAAAGATTTATTTTGGAGTTAAATTATCAGATGGAAATGAATTTGAAAAATGGGGCCCTCGTTTTATTAATAAAACTTCCGAAGAATTTATTAAATTTAAAGATTCATGCGTGAAACTTATTTTAGACAACATCAATAATGAATATAATGATGAATCCACAATAGACATTGAACTTTTGATCGTCGGAGAACTAAAAAGAGATCCACAGCTTGAACTTGTTGATTATCAATTCTTCAATCAATCTTATGTAGGTACAAACGGCAAAGGACAATTAGGTTCTCACTCCAAAGAATTCGAGGAAGACTTTATAGATCTTACTAAGAATTTAAAACTGATCAATATCCAAGATCAATTATGGAGTGAAGATGGTTCATTCATTTGCTAATCCTATGCCATAAGGACTTGAAGGGTCCTAAGAGACCAGTAAACTACAAAGATATGGCACCAAAGTCGTTTGGAACTGAACTGTAATGCGTCTAGCTTTCCTCTTATTCCCAGTTGAGTAATTGAAAAGCCCATTCAATGTGGTCTGCTGCCTTCTGCGAGGCTGTGAAAAAATTGGAAAGATGCTTCAGTTGGC
Source organism: Parachlamydiaceae bacterium (assembly GCA_013813265.1). GTDB lineage: Bacteria > Chlamydiota > Chlamydiia > Chlamydiales > Parachlamydiaceae > JACCRY01. Next base: position 353 of record JACCRY010000140.1, on the reverse strand, counting down.
TGAAAAGTTGCATCTGACGCACTTCTCTTCTCGGTCGTAACTATAGCTACGACGTCGTCAAGAATTACATCAGCTGCAACTTTCGCCTAACTGCTGCATTATTTCGAATTTTTTCACAGCCTCTGCGCGCCGCCTTCACGCTTGATGCATGGAGAGACGGAATGGTGATTGGGACTTCAAATTTTCTTTCCCTATAAAAGATGTTTTTGCTATTTTGTTGTCATGAATATAAATTCTGAACAACTTCCAACAGGTCTCCCCGACGACATATTCGATTCTTTGCCAGAATCTGTTCGTTACTATATTCGCTTTCTTGAAGCCAGCATCCAACGATTAGAAAAGCAAGTTCAGGA
>JACCRY010000115.1 GCA_013813265.1 Parachlamydiaceae bacterium | reverse complement strand
AGGAAATATATAGGGCATTAGGACTTTCTTCCTCAATTTTGAGGTCTAAAAAAACTATTGTATAAATTTAAAATGTAGTCAAGAATCTGCAAACTTCCTCACGGAAGCTGGTGAACTTGGGTTAACTCCCTATTAGAAGAAACACTTTCTGGCAGCTTTGATTATAAAATCGCAGTTGAAAAAATTTACCAAGCCCGAGCACAGTTTTGGATTCAATCAACGTTACTTTTTCCCGAATTTGCTGCAGATTTTACTGCTTCTCGATCTCGTTCTAGTCAATCATTTGGAAACAGATCTGCCAGATCGGATTCTGCCTGTGCTGCTTCTACCGCAGCAGCTTCGACAATACCAACTCCCAGTACTTCAGGGTTAAATATTTCCCCTATACAAAATTTTTTCCAAATAGGAATTGACGCCATTTGGCAAATTGACCTCTTTGGACAAAATCGAAGGTCTGCAGATGCCACTTATAATCGGTGGGAAGCTTCCGCAGAAAATGCTAGAGCTGTAAAAATTACCGTCTTAAGTGAAGTTGCAACTCTTTATGTGGCCATTGCGGCTGCACAAAAAAAAGAAGCTCATATCTTACAACTCGTCGATTTAAATAGGTCATTTCTAGACTTTACCAATGAAAGATTTAAGGCAGGACTTGCAACGGAACAAGAAATACAAACGGCTTTAAATGCTCTTCAGATAGATGAAATCAATCTTTTAACAATTCAAACAACGTTAAAACTGAATATTTATTCTTTAGGAATTTATTTAGGTAGAAAACCTGAATCCATTTTAATAGATTTCCAAGAAATCCATCCTATTCCATATGCAGCTGGCCGTGTGCCTGCAGGACTCCCATCAGACCTTTTGCGGAGAAGGCCAGATATTATTTTTGCTGAAAGAAATCTAGCTGCAGCAACAGAAGAGATCGGAGTTGCTGTAGCAGAGCTGTTTCCTAAAGTTTCATTAACAGGATCTAGTAGGTCATTTTAGATAGCCAACAGGGATTTGCTAGAGACTTAATTGCAATTTACAAGGCAATGGGAGGTGACTGGTAATGTTATTGATCGCTTTGAAAATGCTTGTTGGAGATAAAACAAAATACATTGGCATTCTTTTAGGCCTTTGTTTTGCTTCATTCATTATAACACAACAATCAGCGATTTTAGTGGGCATTGTCAAACGTACTTTTGGATTTATCACAGACACTTCTCAGCCTAATATTTGGGTTATGGACCCCACGGCACAATATATCGATGACATCAAGGCGCTCAAGGATACTGACCTTTATCGAGTTCGCAGTGTAAGGGGAGTTGAATGGGCTGTGCCGCTATATAAAGGAACAATTCAAGCACGTTTACACAATGGCACTTATCAAACTTGTATTTTAATTGGAATAGACGATGCAACCCTAATTGGACAACCGCCCATAATTCTTGAAGGCAATATTATGGATTTACGTCAACCTGATGCAGTATTTGTAAGTGATGTGGGTGCTAGAACTAAGCTTGCATCACCATCCAAAACAGGATCCATTCCTTTAAAAGTTGGAGACACGATGGAATTAAATGATCATCGTGCCTACGTTGCAGGTATATGCCGTGTTTCTAGAACCTCTCAATCACAGCCTGTCATCTATACAACTTACGGCCGTGCAACTTCTTTTGTGCCATCTCAAAGAAAACTCCTTTCCTTTATATTGGTCAAATCCAACTCAAATGAGCCTGCCGAAGTTGTTAAAGAAAGAATTATGGCTCAAACAGGCCTTGCTGCGTATACTGCCGCATACTCAGCTCAATGAAAAAAAAGCAGACACACTAAAAAAATCCCTAATCGGAATTCGGGGACACAAATCACAATATTCTATATAATGCAATCGCCCTGAAAGAAAGCGAAATTAATTGAAGTTTAATGTTATTTCTGATACATTTAATCTTTTGTTAGCCTTAAATAGGCAAATTCTATGTTTTTACGTATCTTTATAACTATCGCTATTTGTTGCCTTCCTCTTCCGTTGCTTGAGGCGAAGAATAATCATCGCGCTTACAATATGATTCTGACTAAAAGACATTTTGGTATTTATGTACATAATTATGCCCTGCTAGGCCTTGAAAAAAATTCTTGGAATTTTCTTGGGGGAAAAAAAGATTCTCAGGACAAAAATCGCGGTGTCACAGCAGCCAGAGAGCTTTATGAAGAAAGCAGCATGGTTTTAGACATACGCCACGATATCAAGTACTTGCAAGGATGTTCATTTTATGAATTTGGAAGCCATAAAGTATTTATCCATGAACCTGGAAATTTAGTTATTTCATGTTCTGAACTTAATGCCGCTGCAATAAAAGCGATCAATAATAAATATTTGCCTCATGATTATAAAGAAATGTCCCGCTATCAATTAATTAAAGTTAGTGATCTTGTTTCCTTAGCCGAAGCACAAACCCATGACGGGGCACCTGGCTACTACAATCACCCAGAAGAAAGCAAAACTATGAAGATTGATGGCTGGCTTCTATACACTTTAAAAAATGCCGGGACTGAAATTCTACAGCCTTACATAAATTAAACCTTAATGGCACTTACCTTTAAAGGAAGCGTCCAACAAGAACGCACATTCTTACAATTTATTGATTAAATCCTTCATGCGATTGAAAATGTAATCAACCTGGCTAGTTTTTTCTCGTTGTAGTTCTGGATAAATCAGATCTATCTCTTCCAAAGTCAAAAACTGAGGAGCATATATCTCTACAATTGTACAGTAAGGGAGATATCCTCTTTCAGATTTAGCAGAAAGATTATAGATCACTGTTGCGAAACTATTTTCTTTCGTATGCATGAGAGTTTGCACTTGAACAGGCATATCTTCTACAAGCCCTTTAAAGAAAAGGTCCTTCTTTAGCTCAAAGCCATATTTTTTTAATGTAGCTCCGATAGAGCCCCCCGCTACAATTTCCTCATGTGCGACTCTCAATTGATCATCAATTTCGGCAACATACTGCGTAAAAGCAAGAGTACGTGTAATTTTTTCAACCTCACGCGTGCTATAGAGGTTGGACAAACGAGTTGCAGAGGCAGAAAACATGTCTTGAGTTAGCACTTGCACACCATATGAACCAAATTTCAATTCAATACGAGTACTATTAAGGAGACCTGGTTTGAGCCATGGAGCTACATCATAAATTTTTGCTACCGGACTATCAAAGATTATTTGGTTTTCCGAATGCCGTGTTGCAGTCGGAGAAATGTTCTCTGCAGAGGTAAATGAGCAGAATAGAAGTGGTAGAGCAGCAATAATGAGGCAAATATCAATTATTTTCTTATGTGTTGGAAGCATTGCCTTTGTCCTGTGTTTGTTTATTCATGTTTTTTTCTTTTCGGATTTTTGTTTTATTATCACCTGTGCATAGCTATAAAGCTGAATCCACTCCATTTTATGGTATTTTAAGAAGCTTTGCAAGAGTCTTTTTGGAGAATGGACGAGGCAGAAACATTCGTGTACTTTAACACCCATACATCTTTACGCAGAGTCAAGAGGGGTTGTACATTATAAAGCCTGGCTCGATACTGGAGTATCGGGTGAGCTCGAAAAGCGTTTGAAAACAAAAAGATTGCAACTAATAACAGTTGATTAAAAATAATGTTTCTGATATAAGTATCGTGTTTGAACTTATTTTCCTCTATAAATCCAATAAATAATTGTGTTACCAATCAGGAGCTACCATGTCCAGTTTAGATTCAATAACCAGATCAATTTCTCAGTCTGAATTCCTCATAAATGTTGATAAAATTTGCGATTATTTACCCTTTGTAAGCACGATCACAAATCTTGCAGTTATTCTTAAAAAAATTGAAATGGATTGTAGTGGGACCCCGCTCACTGAAGACCAACATTACTATTTGCATATTCAGAAAAAAGACTATGTAGATTGTGTTGTATTACTTATCCCCGTCATTGGAAATATTGCATATTCAAGACTCTTTTCCTGCTGCTTTCCCCATCCTGCCAATTCTGAAGTGATACAAATTATACAAGACTTGCAGATCAAGTCTGCTAAAAGGGATTTAGAGTTTACTAAAACGCAAATCGCATCAACTTTAAAGATTATAGCCCAATCGGCTACATTATTATCAGGAAAAGAAGTAAAACCAGAGGAACTTAAATTAGCTGAAGGTAAGAATAAAGAACTGAGCCAAGCGATTAAATCAAAAGATACTGAAAGTGTTAAACTTCTTTTAGAGGATAGCGTTGACCCAAATTTTGAAGAATTAGGTAGATCCCAATTCATACATGCGTGTGAGGTAGGAGCACTTGAGATCTGTAAACTGATGCTGCCAAAAATTGAAGATATCAATGCATTGGATAAATTTGGTGATACCTGCTTAATTCAAGCTTGCAAAAGCGGAAACGAAGAAGTTGCCAAGTTTCTTTTAGAAAATGGTGCAGATCCTTCAATTAATACACCTGTTGGTGGCAAAGTCCTGTTTGCTGCAGTTCAAGGCAAAAATATTAAAATTTTTGACCTTCTTCTTGATTTTAATGGAGAAAATACTGAGAAAGTAATAGTGGAATTAAGGGATCATAATCAAAATACACTTTTAAACCATAGTTTAGATGACATCCATATGACAACCGCAATTCTAGAAAGAGTGATTGATCTTAAAGAGGAATTCATTAATACACAAGGAAATTTCGGATTTACAGTGCTGCATAATGCCCTCAGAAACGATAAATTTGATGTAGCTGAATTTCTCTTAGAATCAGGAGCAGACCCCTTTATAAGCACTGTAGATGAAGATTTAATCGTTACAGATCGATCCTCTTTTTCTGGCATGTCGTTTATAGATGGGGGAATAACTCCTTTTATAATTGCTTGTGAAAAAGGTCAACTCTCATTTGTTCAAGAAGTTATCAATAAACTGGCCGATGTTCAGGAAGAAGAAAGAAAGAAGCTTTTGAATATGCAAACAAAATCCGGAGCAACGGCTTTGTCAAAGGCTCTAGAAAATCCATATTCTGAAGAAGTTCAAAAAACGAAATTAACAATTGCTGATCTACTTTTGGATGCTGGTGCAGATCCACTCATGATTACAGAAAAAACTCTTACACCTTTGATGACTGCGTGTGAAGAAGGCTATACAGATTTAGTACTCAAAATTTGCGAAGCCAATGCTTTAGATCAGGATACCGAACAAAAATTGTTGGAATCCTGTGCCCACAAAAGTCATTTAGAATTACTGTATAATTTATTGGGTATGACTTCTTTAGCGAATAGAAATCCGTGTTTTAATGAAATTCTTAATACCATTTGTGGCACAGTGAAACCGGAATTTTTTGATCTACGCAGCAAAATTGTCAACATGCTTCTTGAAAAAAATGCAGATGTTAACTATATTCCTAAATATTTTAACACGTCCTTATTAGAAGCTTGCAAATTTTCAACGGACAGTGTGGACTTAAACTTAATCGAATTATTGCTTGATGCTGGCGCAGATGCCAATCTTTTGAATCCAATATATGATGGCACAAATTTTGGTAGGCCTATCTTCAATCTATCTTTGCCTCATAATATATCAGGTGAAAAATTCGATCATTTCCTAATTGTCTTTAAACGATTGCTAGATTCCACCAACAAAGAAGAACTGCAGAAAACAGATGAGAACAATAAAAACATCCTTAAAAATAAGTTTGAGCGTTACCTCCATAAATATTCACCACAAGAAGAACATACGAGGGTTGCCCAATTAACGCGTCTGATTGATGAACGTATTGCGTCATAAGCTATCTTTTTTTAGTTGCGAAATGGGCGACAGGCATGGCCAGGCGGAAAAGGGTGTACCAAGCTAAACATTTTTTCAAGTAACGAGTATTGAACAAATTGTTTTAGCAGGCTGTAGGCCTGCCTTATTACAGCCTAGGGCATCGTCCTAGGTAAGTTTTAGGTTTATTTTCAGGCTGAGGCCTGTGGCCTGACATCTTTGAAGCGTCTAAGGTGTAAATGAGATACGCTATAATGGTTAAAGGAATGCAAGAAAGGCCCATAGCCTGCTAAAAGAATTCGTACGATTCTTAGCATTTCAAAGCTATCATCGCTCTTTGAAACTAAAAGACTAATCGAGGAAAATGGAAAATGTTAATACTAAATGAATAATTTCTTATTTATCTTCCTCTTAACTCTTTGCTTTATCGTAAGCATGAAGGTGATTGCTTTCGCTCATGAAAAAATGAGCAAAAAAGACCGATCAACAGTCACTTACGTGCATTTTCGAAATCTATTTCCCTCACAACTTCGGTTTTCCACCCAAAATGTGAAGCAAAAAGTTAGAAATATCCTTAAGAAAAAGAATGCAGTTTGGGATGAATCCACCTCCCAATGGTCCTACAAATACTATGACGGTTTAAGTGCTCTATCTGAGAAAGACTCTATACCAGTCGTTAAAGCCCCTTTTGGTTATGCACTTATCGATGGACATCATAATGTTTTGTCTAACATCGCTGTTAGCTCTGAGTGGATTCCCGTCAAAGTGATAGATGATTACTCACATTTAAGTATCGATGCATTTTGGGCAAAAACTGAATTAATGGGTTGGGCTTACCTCAAAACCATCAATGGGAAAAAATCTGTTCCACCAATACTCTTCTCCGAACTACAAGACGACCCCAACCGCTACTTCGCCGCGATCGCTGCCAGAAAATACAAAAATGAAGCTGATAGAGACTCAAGCGGAGCAGAATATCCTGTTTGGGTGAAAGTAGGCAAAGACATCCCATTCATCGAATTTATGATCTCTGATGCCATGTGGAAGCGCGGGTTGGTCTATAGCTATGATATGGGAGATAATCCCCCGATTGAATTTGTAGAGTCTGCACGTCAAGTACTTCTTGAGAGCGACCTAAAGGGTTTACGAGTCATACCTTCTCGCATTCACTACAAAGATCTGAAACTACCGATTAATTAAATTAGGTAGCCCTTTAAAAAAAATATACTCGATCATGGAAAAATCAAGAGAAGGGTCTTTCCAAAATAACATGTTTTTTGCACTAACTGCTTTTTTTAAACACAGAGGCACAGAGAACACAGAGAGAGGAACAGAGGTATTTAAATTCTCTTCTGTCCTCTCTGTGTCCTCCGTACCTCTGTGTTTCAAAAAATGATATGTTATTTTCCGATAAGGGTGTCACAGGGACTGCCTCACTTGACGTTAAAAAACTCTAATCTACTGGATTGATTTTTTTAACAATGAATTGATCTGAGTAATATTTCGATAATTCCTTAAAAAATTCCGGATCGTTGTTCGTTACATCCCCAAGAACTTCGTTCGAATAAGCTTTGAAGCTAGCCGTAAAACCGACATCTCTTGGCATGCCTTGATCAAAAAAAATCAATATCCGTAGATCTTCATCTTGTAAATTTTCGATATGATGCGGATAGGCTTTCGAGATGAAATAGGTATCCCCTTCTTCCATAATATATGTATCGACTGTACCTGATGAGCTAAGAATCGACATTCGACCGCGTCCTTTTTCAACATACCCTAATTCAGCAGTTTCCGGATGCCAATGAGGTTCACGCATACCTTGACCTGATAAGTCCAATGCATAGAGTGAATGGTGTTTCGCTAGTGGCCAAACATTTTGTCGGGCCATTCGTGCTGCGCCACCCTCATTTGACAATAATGGCTCTGATGCCTGAAGGCTATAGCGGTAAGGAGATGTGTAATGAGCCTCATCAGGTATCCTCATTTGACCTTTACGAAACGCTGCAAAGGTGGCTGCTTGAGGACGATTAAACGCTTCAAAAACCTCACTTTTTTCTCCCAAGTATTCCCTAAAACACTATTTGAAAATGATCCGATAACCTTAGAAAGATTAAAATCATCTGGGAGTTCATGCGAAAAACTTAAAACAAGTTCAGCTGAACCTTGATCTGTATTTTCAATATGATGCAAGGCACCGGATGGAATTAAAAAACATTCTCCAGCTTTTACAAGAAAGGTTGCTTTTGTATCTTCTGTATCGTAAATCGTAATGAGCACTTGACCTTTAAGACAGTAGCCTAATTCATCTGCATTTACATGCCAATGTGGTTCATGTATTCCATTCGGCTCTAAATGCAATTTGTAGAGTGACAAGCCTTTAAGTATTGGGAAATTATCCTTATTGGCTTTTATGCGATAACCAGCTTCCGTTTGCTCATGTGGCGCAGTTTGACTAAGTTTAAATAGATGTTTTGAAAGCATATTAAAATTTACTCCCTTTCCGTCACTGTTTCAGTTTATCTTTTTTCTGACAATATAGAATGATCGTTCGTTTGAGCTAAAGAAGTTTCAAATGACCAAATGCGCGTATTTGAAAACATGCCTGATAGGATATATTTGATTTTATAAAGCATTTTTACCTGAGCATTTTTAGCGAGAATTGCTGTCTCTTGATTAGTAATCGATTGCTTAGTTTTAGTAAGATATCCTGCCCGTTGCGCTGATTTACGTGATGAGTAGAGATGCGCAAAGCCAAAGTAAAAAGTAATCAAGATAGCGAGCCCAATTTCTACGAGACGTGCATAGAAATGAGTCAAAAAAGCATAACATTCTTCACAACCAAAAGCCTGGGCAATGTCAGGGATTCCGCCTACAAAGACAAACATCGAACCAAAACCTCCTAAAAGGGTAGGGGCAAGATTAACAATAATCGCTCGTTTATTTTTATCTATCCAGGAAGGCAGATGGGGCTCTTCGGGCACACTGAGGGCGGGGTCAATTAATAATTCTAAACCTGAGCTACTTTTATGTCTTTTTTTTATTTTTTCTCGCTCATGTTGCTTTAAGGGATCGCTTGAAAGCTGATTTATAAACTCAAAATGAGTTTGTAAGATCTTTTTAATTTTTTTATATGAAGTCTCCCATTCTTTTTTTAAAATGTCATTTATAGAAGATGAGGAGACTTCTTCCAAACGCTGCTGCATAAAATTTGAGAGCTCTTGAAGCCAGACCTCAGAGTCCTCTTCTGTCCTTACAAATTTTGTAGGTTTTTGATTATGTTTTACGACTTCATCTTCTACAGCGCGATAGAGATCGCCTTCTAATTTATAAATCTTTTTTTGTAATTCAACCTGAATTCTACTTAAAATGTTTATTTCCAAATTAGCAAATTTTTGCTGTTTGATAGCATTGGCTGATTGCTCTTTGATCAGTTGGTATTTGTTGTAGCCTATAGCCCCACATAAAAGGCAAGTTACTAAGGTAATAGTGACAAAAATGACGGGCGACCCGAGATCAAGTTCCATACTACCCGAGAGCCCCATCCAAGCGCCGAAGCTACCCGTAATAATCGTATTTAGTACCAAAGCGAGATTTCCGAATTTTTCGTTTTTATCAGTCTTAACCTCTTTTAATTGTTGTAAGGTGATATAGCCAAGTTCTATGACTTCGGAAAACTGTTTTTTGTTTAATAAAAGCTTAACATGATCAGGACCTAGCCGTATGTGCTCTAAAAAAACTTGTAATTCGATGAGGTCAAGATTAGAAAGCGAGAGTTTAGCCATGCTCATCTCCTTGTGGAAGGTAAAAAAATCACTCTAATGAAGAAAGAACTGATACATTAAAAATCCTGGTTTAAAAAATTTTTTATTTTCTCGCAAAACTTATACTATTAATTTTAATACAGACATCTCATTCTATTTTGAGTCTCGTTTAAACATAACATTCTAACCATTTAAACTCGATGGCGTAGGTTGTTTTTTTTAAAGTCTCTTCCATCTCTTTCCCATCTTCAAAGACATTCCATTTCAATTTGAAGACTCGAATGTAGCTAACAATCTAATAAGTCAGGGGCTTTCTCACCTTTGGGCCATAACCCTTTTCGCCTGTTGCGTCTCGCAGAGGCTGTGAAAAAATTCGAAATAATGCAGCAGTTAGGCGAAAGTTGCAGCTGATGCAATTCTTGACGACGTCGTAGCTATAGCTACGACCGAGGAGAGAAGTGCGTCAGATGCAA
>JACCRY010000114.1 GCA_013813265.1 Parachlamydiaceae bacterium | reverse complement strand
AGGAAATATATAGGGCATTAGGACTTTCTTCCTCAATTTTGAGGTCTAAAAAAACTATTGTATAAATTTAAAATGTAGTCAAGAATCTGCAAACTTCCTCACGGAAGCTGGTGAACTTGGGTTAACTTCTTCCTTATCAGCAAAATCGATGAGTTGCTTACATGCTGGAATAATTTCATTTGCTTGAGCTATATATGGGTCTCTTAAATATTTTTCAATATAGTCTTTTGTATTTATCATTTTGTCGATCCTTATTGCGAGATTTTAATTCAGGGAATCATAAAATGTCTCAAGTTTATTTGATATAGGTAATTGGAATTTTAAAAGCAAGAATTTTCTATTTTTTATTGATATTAAAAACTTTCCTAATCAATATGCCCTCATTGTGACCTACTCTGTTTTCGCAAATGTTACTCTTCCAGCATATTTCCGCACTTTCCTACAACTTAACTTTGACAGTATCTGTACTGTCATCGCGTTTAAATTGTCTGTGTATGCGGCGATAGCTCCCGTGTTTAAAGTCTTAAAAATGACCGATATATTTCAATGAAACAGCATACTAGTGACGCAAGCAGCTTTGGCTTTTGTAGAAATAATTTTCCTTTCATGAATAAATATTGTGAGGTAGAATTTTGGTTTTATCTTTTATTGAACGAGTTCCAGAACTCGAAAAAAACCGATTTAGTTGGGAGTTACTGTGGAATCTGCACAACCGAAAAAGCATTGTGATTGTTACTTAGATCTTTCAAAACAAACCTCTCCAATTGAGCGCGGGGAGAAGAGAAGATTTGATGATTTACAACCTCATTCTTTGGTTGCTCAGGATGAGAACCTATCCCTAAAAATAAAAAAAGTAACTAAAGAAAGGGGTACAGAATCTCTTGTGAGTGAAGATCATGTGAGACAGCTTCTTGAATCCTCCCAACACCTTCGCAGAACTTCTTTTACAGAATGTAAGTCTTATTTATCTTTCCCTGAGCATTTTCAAGCACTCAAAATTGTTCTTTGGAAATCTTCTCCCTTTATTTCTCACCAGATGCTATTACATCTCTTACAAAGAAATAGAAAAGAAAACAATTGGGATTTTTACCAAGTCATCTTACAAGAAATTTTTAAGTATCCTAATTGGTGTGAAGGATACTTGGATGAGCTTCATTTTTCTCTCTATACACCGCAACTATGCAATGCTCAGTTAATTTTGAAGTGTCCAAATGAAGAAGGGGAACCGCAGATAAATGAAGTTTCGGTAAGTATTTCCTTCCCATGCGTTATTCTTTGCCAGTTTCGTTATTTTGCTGACCTTTTGGATTCTAAGAAATTTCAAATGCAACTTACAGATAAAAATGAAGTTGTCTTTTCACTTCCTTTTATTCTAAGCCAATCTCACCTTAAGGAAGCAGGGGAGGATTTTTTGAATTTTGCTACGACAATCATTGAAGCACAAAAAACAAAAAAATGCAATCTAATGGATTATCCAACCAAATTCTTTTATACGACCGCTTTGCTTTTTTTTCAGATAGGTGAAATAGATGCTTTTCGATCTTTGTTGTCCCGATGGAATCACGATTTTGCTGAAATACTTACTTTGGAAAATTACAAAGATCTTATCCATTTACGAGGTTTTTTAAGAGTTTTTCCTGAACTTCTTAAGGGGATTACTGTATGGATGGTTGAACAATCTGTTAAAGGACAAATCTCTTTCGTAGAATTGCGAGACTTTTTTCATGCGCACTATACTGTAATAATTTCTTTAAAATTAGAATATGCTTTGAGTTATGAGCGCATTGAATTTCAAATAATGAAATTGTTGTTTGGTTATTTTCACGCGTTGTCATTTTCAAAATGTGAAATAGTAGGTTTGGAAAATTGGTGTTTCAGTAGATCGTTATCTACTCTTCAGGTGCTCACATTTGATAACTGTACAGGAATCACGGATGAAATATTAAGGCACCTTCCACCTTCGTTGACCAGTATTTCGATTACATGACCCTAACGGTATTGCCAATATAAGGTTACTTAAAAGTATTGAATACAATAAGAGTCCCATGTGCGATAAGTGTAATGAAAAGCCTTTCACACTTGTTGCACATGGGGGGTAACTCATTACTATTTATTCAATCACTAGGCCAGCACTTGCATAGCCTGTAACTGTGTTCATTAGAGTCTCACCTGTTGAAGCAACAGTAAACACAACCAACAAACGTGTTTGAGCTGTTACAGGTATGTTTAAACCTGTCGCTATGCCTTTAAAAACAGTGCCAGCGTCAAGTGACCCTGTAAGTTCAGGGAGAGAAAGCTTCGCACCTTCAACAGGAATAAAAATGTTATCCGGTGTTGCTGATGTATACACTTGCGCAGTGATTGTAGCAGCACTATCTTCAAGCAATAATGCTTCTTTCAAGTTAAAAAATGTAGATATAGAATCATTGGTAAGGCTAAATGATGCAGAGATACAAGTAATCAAGCCATCGCGCGGTAGTGAAAATGCATAGTGACCTATATTAGCAGCATCGATATTTGCATCTGAAAATGTAATTCCAGCTAATGAATTACCAAAACCCATGACTGAACCAGTTTCCACAGACCCATCTTCAGATGAAGTCATTATAATTGGGACTCCAGAAACATAAGGAATAATACTCCCTGCACCTGCAGAGCCAGCTGGACCTCTTGCTCCTGTTGGACCTACTGCGCCTGTTGCACCCACAGCGCCTGTTGCACCAACTGCTCCATTTGCCCCGTCAACTGCAGCAATAGCTGTCCCTGCTTCGCCTTTTGCTCCTGTTGCGCCGTTAAGTCCAGCGATTCCTGTTGCTCCTGTTGCTCCTGTCGCACCCGTTGCTCCTATTGCACCGCGTGGCCCAGTGTGACCTGTTGCGCCCCTTTCCCCTGTAGCTCCCTTAGGGCCTGTTGCACCTTTTGCACCTTTTGCTCCTGTTGATCCTCTTGGACCAACTGCACCCCTTAGGGCTTTTGTTGAACGAGATTTTTTTTCTATATAATTACTTTTATCGATAGATTGATCATAAGTTCCAGCTGCTGATGCTTGAGTAGCAAAAAACATCATGGAAACAAATAATAATTTTTTCATAGGACCTCCGAATTATTGATATTGGGGTTACATTTTTATATATAGAATGAAAGAGAAATCTTGGCAAATAGAAAATTTAATTAAATATATAACATAGTGAAGAAAATCGATGACTTTCCTCGAGAAAAAAAAGGGCTTTGCCTCAAAACTGCAATGAGAGTTGGATCATTCCTAATGACTTTATTATTTCTCTATACTGTCTATGTAATGTATTAGATTGTTTTTTTTAACACAAAGCGAGACAGTTTCTATGACACCCTTATCGAAAAACAACTAATCATTTTTTGAAACACAAAGGCACGGAGGACACTGAGAGAACAAAAGAGATTTTATATATTTCCCTACCTCTGTACCTCTATGTTTAAAAAACATTTAGTGAAAAACCTGTTATTTAGGAGCAGCAAAAGGTGCAAAGACACAAAGATCATTTACAATTCGGATGGGTAATGATCATAATTACGCTTCCACAGAGGTAGGGAAATATTTAAATTCTTTGATGTCTCTCCTGTGTCCTCCATGCCTCTATGTTTCAAAAAATGATACGTTATTTCCGAAAGAGGATTTAAGCAAGGCGGGGCGAGTGTACTATTTTCTGTCTGAATTAAAATTCCGTACTTTCCCTGGATCCGGTAATATCTGTTATCTCATCACTGATAGAAAAACTACCTGATGCATATAATTTGTTTTGATTTACACTATGGCTAGAAAAATCTTCGCTATTATTATGCATTAAATACTGTTCTCCATCAGGTTCTTCAAAATGTAATTTTGACAATAAACCATTCAGGGAGAAATTAAGTGGCTGATCAATGTAATTCAGAGAAGCAGAGCCTATAGCATACTGGGTGTAGAATAATTTTTTACTACCCAAAAATTGCCACGAGTTATCTGGTTGAATTTGCTCTGCACAAAGATATGCCAAAAAACAATATTTTTTTCTAAAATCCATAACTTCTTTTTCGAGGAGTTGGCGAACTTCCAGGAGTTTTTTGGAAAGCAAAGCTATTTCTTCTGAACGTTCGTGGTATTGGGTAACAGTTTTAAGCAACCCTGCTTGTGTTATCCCTGTTGCCTTAGAAAACAAATTGATTGAACGTGTAGAGGGTGTATATTTTCTGTAGTAATCTTCAGAAGCGCGCGACCCTGTATCTTTTATTAATTGTTCGCATAACAATAATTCGTTTTTGATCTCATTCGAAACTTTTGTATAAAATTGCTGATATTCTATAAGAGGTTTTTGAAAATTAGAAAAATGAGAAGTCTTTAGACGTTCTAACTCTCTTTTAATTCCGTTTCGTAGAATAATGAAGGAGGCTTTAATGGTTGTCATACAATTGATAAGATCATTTGAATTGTCGATTAAAGCATTATCTTTTACAACAATATCGTGTCCAGAAGGGAGCTTACATAAGCTGTTACCCATAAATTTCATGTTATTAAATGTATTTGCCTCATTTTGTGATAACTTAAGTGAAAGAATGGAAATTAATTTGACTAAACCTTCAATATCCAAGAAAGTTAAGTTACATATTCTATTTCGCAAAAAAACTTCATGATTCTCAATAATTTTTTTCGGAACATTAATGTTTAATAATAGTTTATGAGCAATTTCTATAATATTTTCCTCGCCTTGCAAGATATTATTTAATCCGACCTCCGATAGTGTATTATCCATCGTGAAAGATGTATCGATAAGATTTTCCTGAGGATAAAGAGGGATGTTTTCACTGTTTCTTAACTTTTCACTTTCTTGATAAAAATTTATTTGTAATTCAGAGTTAAGAAATTTACTAGCTAAACCTGTTTCAATAATCTGAGGATCATTAGGGTGCAACTTTAATAGTAAGCCTTCTTTTGAAAAATTAAGGACATGATCAATGTAGCTATAATAACCTAGAGCATAGCTGACATTGAAAGGATGTTTAGTGGATAAACTAAATGACCATGAATCGTCGGGATGAAGTTTCTCTGCACAAAGATAAGCCCAATAGCTATATTGTTTTCTAAACTCTGCTTCAAGAATTCCCATAAGAGCGTGCGCATCTTTTAATTTTTGGGGAAGTAATATTATTTCTTCCGAACGTAGATGGTAATTCTTGAACAGTTTTTTCAATTTTTTGGGGATTATTCCTGTAGATCCGGAAAACAATTTAGTTGAGCTTGTGCAAGGCACATGCTTTTTATAGTAGTCTTCTGAAGCACGCATTTCAGTTTTTGTAATCAATTCTTGACATAAAATTGATTTTTTTTGGATTTCATTATAAGCATCTTGATAAAACTTTTGATAATTTTTTAATGGATCCATAAAACTGGAAAATGCAACCTTACTCCCAAGACATTTAATTTCATTTTCAATTCCATCTTTTAACAACGTAAAAGAGCTATTTATGGCTAACATTGATTTAATGAGCCTATTTGAATTTTCGATGAGAGCATTGTCCCTAAACTCAATTTCATGCTCAGAAGGAATGTTGCTCATTTTTTCTATTATTCTGTTCATGTCATCAAACAAAATTTTTACATTTTCGCCTACTTTGCCTGTAAGAATGGATAGCAAACTCGCCAAATTATCAATCTCAGCATTATTTAGCTGGCTTATTCTATCTTTTAGTGAAAAGTTTTGACTTTCAGGTAATCTAATTGAATCATTTATGGAATAAAATAATTTTTGAGCATTTTCAAGGGCATTCGTACATGTCTGTTTTACATTCTTTTCTTCGATTGCCTCAAAAGTTTCTCCTCTGTCGAGTGTTAGATTAGAAAAAATATTTCCCATGTAAGGTCCGCTGTATTTTTTTTCTTCAATGGGAGAAATCATATGGCCCTCTTATACGTTTCAAATGTTAACTTACTATTCATAAATTAACCTGAAGGGTATGTCAAGAGTTTTCTTACTTAAATTTTTGTTCAATTTTAAGTAAAAGATTGTAAAACTTGAAGTAGATTAAAATTTCCATAACCATGCATCTTTATTATCACTACAAGCGATAGCAATTTGCCACAGCATAAAATCTTTAAAGTCCTTTTCGTCATCAAAAAGGGACCGTTTGATTGTAAGAGTGTATAATTTCTGATCATTGGGGTTGGCCTGTAATTTCAAGGTAATTTGTACGATCTTATCTAGTTTTACAGGTATGTCCTCTGGGATACCTTCATCATTATTAGCAATAGGCACTAAACCTTTATCGGAGCTTTTTAGGTCGAGAATGTTTCCCTGCAGAATAGATGGGGTCTCTTCTTGCGATGTTTTGCTTTCATTGTTGCTAGCATCGGGCGGGTTTTCATCTTTGAAATCTATCTTTCCCTCCTCCTGAAGGAATTCTTCTTTTTTTACATTAATTTTTGAGTGTTTTGATGTTTTTTCAGATGATTCCGAAAATATATCAGGGGATTGTGTAATTGATTGATCAATATATAAATTCTCAATTTGCAAACTAATTGGAAATTCTTGTATAGATTCCTCTGCATAGAAATATAATATAAAAGCATCTTGATAGAGCCGTGGGGTCTTGTTGTCATCCCAATAAAGTTGTAAATATATTTCTCGAAATTTAACTAGGTAGTCGCTATTTTTTATGTGTACCTCAGAAAGGTGAGTCTCTTTCAATTCAGGAATAAAAAGGCTAAGGGCGCTTGAGAAATAAAATCCGTCAGGGCGTGGAAGAATTGCATTAATGCTTGTATTAGACAGTTTTGTGCTCATTTTTTCAGGATTTAAAACAAAATAAAAGGATTGAAGAAAACTTGTACGCAGCAAAGTAACAAATTCAAAAAGTTCAGCTTTTATTTCCTCTTGCTGAGACTCTTCTTCTTTTTTTTGATTTATTTTTTCAAATTCATATTTTAAGAGCGGCGAAAACTCCATAAACTGGTCAAATTTTTTTTGAGGCGTTCCGTGGATAGAATTTTTTGTAGATCGTGCTTTGACCGTTAACCCTAGCTTTACGGCTTTGAGATTTTCATCTTCTGAAAGCGCTTCTTTTCCTAGCCCATCTACCACAGAAGACATCAGATTGCAAAAGTGAATACTTTTGTACACATTTTGAGTGGGAATTTTTATGGGCAATCGAAAGGAACAGGAAACATTACTTTTAATACGATTTGTCAATATAACAATCATTTCAAACATTTCTAGTCTCTCATTAAATTCCCATCTAACAAGCCAAGTAGGTCCGTAATGATATACAGGATGTAAGGGTCTTTGGTTATTAATGATTTGATTGTCGACATTTTCTGAAAAAATAAGCTTTTTTCCTTGCGTTTTTTCAGGAATTAGCTCGCTAAATAAAACCGTAGTTTTGGGGTAGGTTGTAAAAGACAAAAGAAAAGCAACTTCCATGATGGTTGATGCCAACGAGTATGACCTAGGATTAAGCTTGCAAATATCTTCAGGCAAAGTATTGGTAAATTGTTCGATGAAATTACTAGGCAGTTTTTCCAAATATTCATAAAGTTCGCTTGGGAGAGAAATTTCCTCTAGATGACTCTTAATGATTAAGTTACGTAGATCGGAAAATTCAGTTAAAACTTTAAAAATTGAAGCAGAGCCGCAGGCCATTTGAAAATAAAGAAGGTCAAAAACAATATCGTCAGATAGAAGGCCTGTTAATTTTTCTATTTCCACGACAAGATTCAAATGAGCTTCCGGGTCCATGTAGGGGCAAGGTTCACCCTGTAAATTTGATCGAGAAAATCGAAGAAAAAGTGCCCCCCATTGTTTAGAAGTTAGAGTATGACTGTTAGCAAATTTTATAAGAGATGAATCAATTTTAAATTTGCTTCGAGAAAATTTTCTTGGTTTGGGAAGTTCTTTAATTTGTATGTCATATTTCTTTCTATCAGTAAGTTGCATAAAATAAATAGATTTGAAAAGAAAATCTTTTGCATCATTATCTGTACTTTGATTTAAGCAATTAAAATAATGTAGGAGAGCATGAAGAAAATTATAGATCGATATCTTTGTTTGAGGAATCAAGACATTTAAAAAGTCTAGCCCATTCTTAAAGAAAGTTTCAGTGTAAATTGGTTTAAAATCATATACCTCATCATTGGCATGAGGAAATCTATCTACAGCTGAAAATCCATCAACTGCTGCTAAACCGCTAGTCGATTCTAATTGCATCTGTCCATAATTTTGCTCTAAGTAGTCAATGTAGTACATAATAGATTGCCGAGCACAATCTGATCTATCCATTGGAATAGTGGTTTCAAATAATTTTAGTAAGGTCTCTTTAAAATACGTCGATTTAGGAAGAAGAGATTTTGGATGCTTGTACAAATTATGTATAGTATCAATAAAGAGATCGTATTTAAAGGAATGTATTTTGGGTAGAGTCTTATGTACACTCACGTTGGATATTGTTTCAAGTGTTTCTTTCTCTCGATTACAAGAAATTTTTTTAGTATTATCTTTATTGGAAATGTTATTTTTATGAATATTTAAAGAATTCTTCTTTATGAAAATTTTAAAGAGAGCAGAGCTTGCCATCAGATCATGCAATGGATTTGAAGAGTCTTTTTTTTCCAACCATTTGTATAAATAAGAAGCCCAGGATATTTCTTTGCCATAAGCTTTGATAGCAGGCCGCTTATAAAGTAACAATTCATCTCCATCGCTGAATAGGGTCTGATTCTCATTAGATTTTATTTGGAAGAGAGTCATAATCAGCTTTTGATATTTGACTTCGTCTGAATCGACGTTTAATTTTATCCAGTTAATCGGATAACAGCCTTTAAGTTGAGAATCTTGTAAAGGCATGGACCAAGCTAATATATACTTTGACATGTCTTTAATGGCGTAAGTCCAAATGTCTGAATATGTAGGAAGATGCTCATATAACTTTGCTCGTTCAAAAAGAGCTATTACTTCATTAATGATAGTAGGGGAAATTTCATTGACATTGTTTTTTTTTATACATTTAATATATATACTTAAAACCTGTTCAAGACGCATGTATTCATTTTCATATTTGATAGATCCTCTACTCTCGAGAGTAGATTTTATCTTATTTTTATTGATCACTCCAAAAAAAGTGATGATTTCAGTTAAGAGACTTACTTTAAGTTCTAGTTTGGAAAAGACATTGTTAACTTGATCCGTTAACAATTTCTTTTCGATTTCCTTAAACCATTTAGGGAATTCTTGGATCTGCACGTTGATCACTCACTAAGATGTCGTTACATTAGGTCTTGTCTTGAATGATTGGGCGCTAACTAAGCCTAATTCTACGCCAGTCATTCCAGAAGTGAGTCCTGGAGATTCCAAGGCATACTTAGATAGATGGCAACCATAAACGAATCCCCATACTATCCATGCTAAGACAGCTCCTAAAAACAATTGTTTTGATTTTGCTTTCAATTGTTCATCGTCCAGACGAAAATGTACTCTAAGAAATTGATAATCCATTGCTCCAAGAGTTGGACGAGAGATACGAAAATAGATTTCATTAAGAAAGCGATTGCTGCTTGGCTCAGGTTTATACTTTTCACGCATAAAAGATGCCAGTCCAAAAGCGCAATGTGAAAAAAAGAGTAAGGTGAGAATAGGGAGGCCTATTTGGACTATGGAATCGGTTCCAATAACTGTGCTGAAGATGGTACCCATATAGGCATCAAGTCCTATCAACGCTAAAACAGATAAGGCATATTTGTAAATAAGGTCTTTAAAATATTGAGAAATAGGCAAATTCTTTGAAACGGAATGCCACACTGGCCTACAGCTAGAAAAACATGATTTAGTTTGAGCATTAATCGAGCTTTCTTCCAAATATTCCTTTTCCTTTTTGATTTTACGAATTTTGTGTTCCTTTGCATCGGGATTTTCAAACTCTTTTCTTTCAACAAATCCTAATGAGCCTTGCATGGCGCCAAAAAGAAGCATAATTGCGCATCCTATTCCCGCAACTTCAAGTTCGGATAACTCACCCGGAGTTGAGGGTTTAATAAGAAATGGCAGTAACCAAGAGGAAAAATAAGGGCCTTGGGAAAGAAAATCATTTCTAAACCAGTTGAGAACCTTTAAATGGATTGGGGGTTTTTCTTCAGTGTTGGTCAGCTGTTTTGCACGAAAGGTTCTTTGAGAATTTTCTCTTACATCATCAACAATTCTTGTAAAAGCCTCTCCAATTTCTGAGCCGGCGTAATAATGGGCTAAACCCCCATAGGCTCCTACCCTGGAAAAATCGTCGTAATTTGAGTATCTATTTTGTAGCGCCCAAAAACATCCTTCAACAGCTAATGCGCGGAATATGTTAAGAGCGCTAAAAGTGATTTTACTATATGGATCCCGCTTGTCCATTGCAAGCCATGATTCAAGTGTAAGGGTGGGAATGAGCTTGGTTCCAAGAGGGGCGGGCTCTGATGATGCCGTAGAATCTGCACGGCGTCGTTTCCAAATATGATAAAAATCTCCTGCTGCAAGTAAGCTTCCCGCCCAAACAAAACCAGCTGCCGTATATTTTCTAGTTGAGGCGGCTGCAAAATTCATGTCGAATTGAGCGGCAATAAATTGTATTTCATAAGACCATCTTAAAAAGAAATCACGGACTTTTCTGGCAATTTTTTTAGGGACAGTTGTATAAAATAGTATGGCCGTTGATGGGCCGTTTAAAAGTGCCCAAGCACAGAAAATTCTCGGATCAGTTCTATCAATAAGTGCTTGAGTCCCAAAGTAGATTGAGGTTGCAAAAAGAGCAAAAGAAATTACACCTTGAGGGATTTTTTTAATTTTACAGCATTTACCACGCGTTGTTTCTACATCATCATTAGAAAAAGTCGCTAGCCTCCGATCCTGTGGAAATTCACTTTCACTTTCAGCATCGGTCCAAGTGGTTTTTTCATTATCTGACCAAGTACTCCTTTCATTCTCTGTTGCCCACGTATTTCTTGCATTATTGGTCCCCATATTTATGGGGCATCTTTCCGCATCAGTGCTAGTAGCTAAAATCATATTTAAAATTCCGTTAGATTTAATTTCAGAATGGAATAGGGTTGCAAAACGCGTAAAAGCAGTTTTTTAGAAAAATTTTTCAATTCTGCTTTTTCGATTATTCCAGCTCCTTCTTGGTCTTATCAGGAGAGCTTATTTCTTCTTCTGATTCTTCTACTATTGCTATGAAGTTATCATCACCAGGACCAAAATGAATTGCGACTATGCCTTCATTTGATTCTTTTTCAGATACTTTTGTAATGTTAGAATGGAGAGGAAATACTCCGGCAAAAAGGAAAGCTGAAAGAAGAGATGTTTGAATAATTTTAATCAAACTGTTTCGGGCGATTTTGACACCTAATCTTGATGAATTTTGAATAAATTTCTTTTGTCCTTCATCCATAATGCCTCCGCGGTTGGTGTGTTCTTTGAACTTAATTATTTGTATATAGCAAATATACTTTAAGATTCAAATAAAATCGCAAGTACTCATGAAATGCTTATGATCTTAAGAGATTAAAAAGAAACTTTGTCATTTCCATTGTGAACATGCATGCATTGTGATTTGTAAATAAAAGGACAGTCGATAGCGGGCACTAAAGAACGAGATAAAAGCTATTTCAAATAATAGAGGAGTATCCATCCCCGTAAAGCCAAAAGTTAACCTACATTGTGACATTTCCCTATTTTTGAGCAGTGTATCCTACCATTTCAATGTTGCCTTCCAGTGCCTCTACAATCTGAAAATGCGATGTCAAAGAATTTGTCTTCTATAAACAAATGCATGCATTATGAGCAATTGGAATAAAAAAAACGCAATCCTCATTGCCTAAAGTGAGTCTTCATAATAGGTCACTGATGAAAAATGGCTGCTAGAGCAAATGAGAGCCTATTTGTTGCTCTCTCTACTAAAAGCATTAGCTTTTTTCTTCTGTACAATCCCAATGGCTGAGTGTAGGTTTTTCAGTTGATATTTCCTCTTTTACGGCAACCGGTATTGACGGCAACCGATATTGAATGGATGAGTCAAGTCAATATATCCGAGGCGATGCATAAATCCCCTATTTCAAATGGGTTCAAACATTACAATCACTTGGGCAGTAATTATCCTAAAATATGAATTCTGGAAAGATGGAGCTGAAATAATCGAAAAAAATAGATCCTCTGAGCGGACACTATCCATGCTTTGAGTGATCCATGGAGGTGTTTTATGCAAATCTAGTAAATAGAATGAAAATATTGAAAAGAAATCTTGCAAAAAAAAAAGAATGGGCATAGATTTTATTTTCTTGAGGCTTAAAGATATGCTTGTGGCCAAACGATGAAAAGATTGAAAATAAACTCTCTTAGAAAACCTAATTTTATGTACACTGAAACAATGCCTCTAACATTTGAGATAAGAAGTTTTTTTGACGCCCCAACCAATACAAAATTATCTAATGATATGATCTTTCACTCTTCATTTCATGAAGTAGAAAAAAATGTCAGTCGTTGGCTTACTCGTTTTAAGTATGCGAATGACCAATCGGTTGCAAAAGATCTTTATCTTTTCTACTTATTAGCTTCAAAAAAATTTTTTGACCACCGACATCCTTCTCACATGTCCAGTCTATTTTTGTCAATATATTTAATGCAAAAAACATTGTCGCAAAAGGTTGCATTTTCTCCTCAGGAATTGCATATAAAGGTTCGCTGGTTGCCAGGTACATTAAATTTCCCTTTTTCCAAACGATCAGTTCTCGGATGCTTAGTTAGTTATAATGCTTTAGATAAATATGAGCTATTTGATGAAGAAAATCTCTGCTTAGCCTTTCAAAAGCAGTATCCTGATGTCAAATTGGTTCAGGAATCTCTTTATCAACATACGACTAAAAATAAGAATCTTAAAATTCATTATTTTGAAGTAGAAAAAAAAGACGGTTCGGACTTTTCCCTTGATCAGCAAAATTTGCTTAAAAATAATGTAGAAGAGAGAGTGCGTAATAGCGTTCAGAAGCTATCTCCTTCTACTTTTATGAAGCGGAATGAAGAAGAGACTTATAAGACCATGTTGGTCCTAAGCAACGAGATCAGTTCATTAGAAGACTTGCCGCAAGCAGCGATTAACTTAGATGAACATACAGGCAAGGAAATCATTTTTCAAGTTGTGCTAGTCCATCCTGCCCCCTTTCACAATTTTTCTCTTAAAGAACGTTTTTTAGAATGTACATTTGTTCCGAAAAGGATGACAACTGTCAAGCATTTGGATGATCATCCCATACAAGCCCAAGTTTTCTCACTCCACCTCAACCGCACTTCAGCCTTTTTAAGAACAGATGGCTCATTGGATTTTAATTTAGCCCGACAAAAAGTCGGGACTCTTCTTCATTCTGCCATTGGGGCTTTTCGAGACTATAATGGGGGGCTTCTTTTTAAACAGCAAGAACACTTGGGGAAATTTAAAGATGCTTTTCCGGAAGCCGATCAAGATATTTTGGAAAAGTTTTTCTACTCGATTGCTCCACTGGAAAAGCAGGCTATTTTAGATCAAGAAATCTTGCTTTTATTCTTTAAATTCTTTTTGGACCATCAAAAAGAAAAGCTACAGAAAAAGAGTGACTTTATTTTTTACCATTCACAAATTGGTGAAAATACATATCTTTTTGTGAAAGGGAATGATTGTTCATTGGGTGATACAATTGCTTCTTTTATCCATGATCACTTTTTTCAATCGCATGAAATTGCCTATAGCATTTTAAATACTTTGGACGGGATTTTCTTTACTGTTGTTTTATTGAATCCTACAGAGGAAAAAGAACAATTTTTTACTAAACTCTTAAACCAAAAGTTAAGGGATTGTCAAAAAAAAATAGAAGGAAAAAAGGTCTTAAAAATAGGTGTCGAATACATGCCTGTTTCCTTAGATCCACGCATTGGGGGGGACAACGTATCCGCTGATACGATATGTTTACTTTTTGAAGGCTTAATGCGTTACGATGACAAAAAGCAAGTGGTCAACGGAATGGCCCATTCAATTGAAATTTCTGCTGATGCTAAGCAATATATTTTTAAACTGAGACAGGCGTTTTGGAATGATGGAACTTCGGTGACAGCTCATGATTTTGAGTATGCATGGAAAAAGATTTTGTCGCCCGATTTTAAAACAATTATCGCCGAAAGTTTTTATCCTATTAAAAATGCTTTAAAAGCCAAACAGGGAAAAGTCCCTCTTGAAAGCATTGGCGTTCAAAGCATTGATGATCGCACGCTAAAAGTAGAGCTGGAACATCCGACTCCTTTTTTCTTGCAATTGACAGCACTTGCTTTTTACTCTCCTGTACATCGGATCATCGACCAAAAAAGACCTCAATGGCCCTATGAGTGTGAGTCTAATTATCCCTGCAATGGTCCCTTCCAATTAAAAATCAATCAACCCAATCAAGGATTTCAACTTACTCGAAACCCTTTTTATTGGGATGTGAATTATGCTAATTGGGACCAAATTAATCTTATTCACGTAGCCCCTTCTCAAGCTCTACACGCTTTTCAAAATGATGAAGTGGATTGGATCGGAAATCCGTTTGGAGCGTTTAATTCTGAATATATTGTAAAAAAAATAAGAGAAGCTTTTATTTTTCCAAATAACTCGGTTTGTTGGCAAGTTTTTAATACAACATGCCCTCCCTTTCATTCTCGTAAGATCAGAGAAGCCTTTAGTTATGCTATGGATCGTGAAAGTATTGTATCCAATGCGTTTTTCCCTTTGAATCCTGCTTTTTCGCCACTTTTACATCGTCATACGAACGCTAATCACGAGACCTTATTTCCCTCATTTGATCCTTCTAAGGCACGCCAATTATTTCATGAGGGGCTTAGCGAGTTAAATTTATCCATTAATGATCTCCAACCTTTAACACTGATTTACAATGAGGGGGAAATTCGAGAATATACTGCTCATTGTTTAAAAATACAGTATAAAGAAACTTTAGGGCTCGAATGTGAACTGAAACCTCTCCCGTGGAATAAGCTTTGTAACCAAATGACTTTAGGAAATTTCCAATTAGGGCTCTTCAATTGGAGTCCGCTTATAGATGACCCATTACATAAGCTGAATTGTTTCCGGTTTAGTACTGCTAATGTTGCTCATTGGGAGCATTTAGACTATCAAAACTTGTTGCATTTAAGTGAACAGCAAATCAATCCTTTTCAACGCTCTTCCTACCTCGTTAAAGCTGAAAAACTTTTACGTGATGAAATGCCTGTTATTCCAATATTTTATCAACCTGCTCTAGGACTTGTCAAAAAAAATCTTCAGGTTATATGCAACCTTTCAGGCAGCTTTAGTATAGCCAAATCTTTTAGGCAAGAGCCTAATCCTCTTTAACTTAGGTGCGTGCCATTAATACTAACGAAAAAAAAACTATGAGTATAGGGTTAAAGCAATATTTCATTTTATTTTTACCCATTGCTCTAATGACATTTTCTGTAAATCTTTTCCCTACTGTTGAAAAGGTTTTATTAGCTAGCCTCTCCAAGGAGGGCATGGAAGCATCCTTGAGTGCTTTTTATGCCGTTCAAATTTTTCAACTGACCTGGGTCTCTCTTGCCATGATGGCCCTAGTCTTTGTCGGAAGCTGGTATGGAGAAAAAAAATGGATTCGGATAGGTCCTGGAATTTGGCAGTTCATTTGGTTTTCCATTTTTTCTCTTGCCATTACACTCCCTTTTGGGTATCTGTATGGCAAGTTTTATTTTAAGGGAACCGTCATTGAAGAAATTGTTCTTCCTTATTATTACTCTCTTCTTGCAATGAGTTTCCTTTTTCCTTTAGGAGGAGCTCTTACTTGTTTCTTTATCGGCCGAGGTAAGACACTTTTTGTCTGCATCATTACTCTTATTTGTCATCTCATCAAATTACCCATAGGGTATGCATGCATCTTTGGTTGGAAATGGATTCCAAGCTTGGGATTGATGGGAGGAGCTTTAAGCATTTTTATTACTCAATTGGTTTTTTGCTTAGCCTTGCTCTTTCTTTTCCTTAATAAGGAGAACCATCAATTGTACCACACACGAGATTGGGGTTTTAAATGGCCACTCTTTTGGGAATGCATACAACCTGGGATTTTGCGCGCTATAAATCGACTGCTGAGCATGGGAAACTGGGGGGCAATGACTTACTTAATGGCTCAAGGAGGTGAAAACCAACTTCTTACTTTATCTATTGGAGGGACTCTTGCTCTTTTGACAGGTTTTTTTGGAGAGGCGATTTGTTTGGTTCAAATGACAGTTGTTTCACAAATTTTAGGAGCTAAGAATTATGATTCTTTTTATTCTGCGTTTCGACCAGGGATTATCATAGCAACAATCGCCATCTTAGTTCTATCTGTTAATTTGTTGATTTTTCCAGACTGGACATTTCAAATGTTATTCCCCAAAATTATACTCGATCCATCCACTGTAAGGCTTATCTTAATGGGGGTTTGGTTTTCTTCGGCCTTTTACACTTTTTCTTTTTTGCCGATTAGCTATGTATTGGCTTTTAAAGATACCTACTTTTCACTTTTTATGGGTTTTGTCAATTGGATCGCAGGCTTTTTATTTATTTATACTTTTATTGAAATTTTGCATTTTTCCACCGACTATTTTTGGCTGTTGGCATCATTTCTTCATTTTACTACAGCGCTATTTTATTACTTACGGACGACTTGGTTGATTGAAAAATGTAAATTATCAGATTCATTATTTACGATTGAAAGTAAAGCTTGACGTGCATAAAGTTTAGCTCGTATTTCTCCCTGTCCAAGACAGCCTAATCGGTTGCAATGCATATGCAATAGGCTTTCAATGATGGAATTCCATCGATCTCTTTCTAAGGGTCCTGCTAATTTGCAAAAATGATGAATGCCTTCCATTCTTATCTGTGAAGCGGCGTTCATAACTTGGATTTCCGGAATAATACTGTGGCTATCTCGCAACTCTTTAATCAGTTTAATTAATGCAATTTTATATTGACGGAATCCTTTTAATTCAACTTCACTTATTATAGACTTATTCAAGATGTAAACTGCTTCATCGACTTTTAGGCCGTAATTGTGCAGAAAATTGATAATCGATAGAGCTTGTAAAACTATTTCTTCGCATTGGATCTGTTTTGTTATAAATGCATGGATTGTTAGAAGAGTAGCGAGGGTATCCCTATGGAACATAGTTTCAGCGGCTTCGATTAAAGAAGATCCACCGTAACGCTCAGTTTCTCTCTCATATTTAGCAATCGAAACATCTTTAATCCAGCCCAAATGAGTCCATAATTTGAATTGTTCATCAAATGCAAATAAAATTTGGGAAATCATTTCAAATGATTCCGAATGAATTCGTAAACGGAGATGTGAGTCGGGTTCCAGATAACGGACAATAAACCATTCATTGAGTTTTCCTGTTTGACGAAAACCCTCAATAAAATTATAAAGATGCCCAGTAAGAAATTCGTCGATTTTTTTCAGTCTTATATAGATTTTAAGGTAAAGCCAATTGCTACCCGGAAACTTACACCTTTCTTCATTTATATTTGGAGAGTAAGGGGAAGCTTTAATTGGACTTTCTTTTCTTGCATATTTAGCATTTTTAACAAAAGGAACGCTGATTTCACAAATATGATTTCCTTCATTACCCTTTATCCATGCCCCTTCTATTTTTTCAATAAACTTAAGGGTTTCTCCTTTTTTTAGTTTACTTATGATTTCATCAACATGATGTGGATAGCTTCGGTCAAGTAAGAGATGTTGGTCCCCATGCGCCATAAAAAAACTTTGTGGAAGATCCCATTGTTCTGCCCATGCATTAAAAGATGAAATATTTTTTTCAGATGATTCTTTTAAATAAGGCTTTGGGTCGATATTCCATTTGGCCAAAGATAAAATCGTTTTACCAAAGGAAACACGTGGTAAAAATATAGCCGTTTCTTGTAGGGATCCCCATGAGAAAAGTGGGATGGATGGGTACTGAGAGCGGGTGATATAACGCATAAATCTGATGGGTAAAGATTCCAAGGATATATTGAGAACATGATTCGCGCGGGTAATGATATTGATTTGACTTTCTTTGTCGGTCAAATAGAATTTGGAAAGAGTCGCTCCTACGTAAATATCTTCAAGAGAAAGCCCCCCCTCTTGACCAGTTTCGCCCTCAATATCTAAACGATGGCTTCTTAAGCAAGGGTGAATGGTTACATTTCCGCTTCGCACTGCCTCAGGCAAACAGGAAAGTTCGACAAAGAGAGACTGAGTTTCTAATTGTTCCTCTAATTTGAAAAAATGTGCGATTTCGGCTTGAGCATCATTTCCCAATAAGTCCAAAAACCTTCCACAAAGACTTCCTCCTTCATTTGTAATCTCAGAGATTACAAGAAGAAATTCACCTAAATCAATATTTTGATTGGAGTCAGCAAATACTTTACAAAGAATATCTAAAGAAAGGGGCGCGTTTACAGGGTCAATTCTTTTTTTTTGTGACAACAAAAAATTATCGATATTCTCTTCTGTAAGCACCCACTCTTTTTTTTTATGAAACAAGCAATCTTGCCATCGCTGACTCAACCACTTTTCCCATTCTAGGTCGGGAGAGGAGGCAATGGAATTTTCATATAAAGGACCAAGCCCCTTTTCTTCATCAAGCAATTCAAGAAGGGGGACTGTCCGATGTTCTCCATATTTTTCAATGAATTTTGAATGGTACGCCGCTAAAGTTGATGAATTATTTCGTACACAGAATATCTTCCAAAGAAGATGTAAAGTTTTCTCGAGCTCCGCCAAGATGTTTTTTGAGAGCCCAAATTTTTTTCCTTCAAGTGCAGTATCCACTTGTAAATAGTTCTTATTTGGAACAAGAGCGGCCATGTTTTCCTGTAATTTTTCAAGCGCTACCTCTCCTTTCCCAAATGGCAATTCATTATAGTGCTTTATTTCTTCAAAAATCTCCTTTAAGCCTGGAAATAACGGTAAGTTTGCATGTAGGATATCAAAAGGGGTAGAGCTTAAAAGAGAAGGCAGGAGTTTGGGTATAAGAAATTGCTGAGAAAATAATTGTCGTATGACTGAAAAAGTTTTATTTTGATCAAGAATTGGCACGCTCATTTGCAGTTTTAACCAAATGTGATCGACCGATATGCCCTCTTTCGCATACTCCAAAATAAGTTTAATTAAGGGTGATGCTCGAATAGATTTGGTAAGGGATGGATAAGGTGCTCCCTTGTCGTCATTATTTGCATATCTTATATAATCGAGCTGGTAGCGTTCACCACTTAATTGAAGTAGTGGGTTAGTTCGAACAGGTAGTGTGAAAAAAGAATTTTCATTCTGATAGAGTTTTTGGATAAGGAGATAAACCCATTCCATATCTAAGCGGGTACGTTTTCGCAAAAATCGTTCATCAAAAAAAATACTGGTAGACCCTTCCCAATTAGCTGAAGAAACAGATGAAAAAAGGCCAAAAGGAGTCGGTCTTATCTTCATTCGAGAGATATAATGAGATAAGCTTTTGGCTACTTGATTTAAATTTTTTGGATCTTTTTTTTTTAATGAATTGTGTAAAGAGGGGGACGCAATCGCGATCGCTTCTCGCAATTGTTCATTTCTGAAGTAGATTTCCAAGGGAGATTTCATTGGATGATCAGAGAGGAAGTATCCGAATTTATCTATTGGCCAAGTCGGAATGCGGAGAAGAAAAGAGGAGGCAGCACCATAAATTTTTTTACACATTTAATGATAGCCCGTTAGACCTGACTTTAAATTTTTGACTGTAGAGCTTTACTAGATTTGTACATCTTTTTCTTGTTAATGTCAATGCAGAAATAAACTGCCAAAAGAAGTGAAAGTTTTCTAAATATCTCACTACATGCATTTTTATATATGAAGGTCTAAGGCATGGGAAAAGGATAAAAGAGAAATAATACAGTGGCTTTTGATGAATACCACTGTATTAGGACTCTTGGCAAATATCTGTATGATAGTTGCCTTATTTATTTTCTCTAGTTGACAATCTGGTTGATTATCCGCCGCAGCCACCGTTTGTTACTTGTAATGGTGAGAAGTCGTTCTGAATTTTTTCTACAGTTTGGCAATCAGCGCCATATATAGGGCAAATCTTATTATTCAATTTAAGATTGAACATTAGGTGTTCAATTAATTGACCGCCGAGGGGCTTAATTCCTTTTGCATCATCATTTTTTGCCTTTCCTTCATTTTGCTGTTGGTTAGAGGCAATTGTTTGAGTTGTTACACGTTTCATTTCCATAAAGCACTCTTTGGTTAAGTTTACGGGCTGTTAAAGTACTTGTTGTACCAATGCTTAATTTTTCAGTCAATGTTTTTCCTAGAAAAAATTCTCAACAAAGCAGAGAAAATTTCGTATCCCATTGATTTTCAATGACTATAAAAATGAGGCAGTGGAAAAAAAATGAGGCTGTTGTGGTTCATTTAAGACATAAAAGTTTCTTTTTTCTTTGGTTAAAGTGGAGTTGCAATTCATTTCTTGACCTGGGTGAACATATTTCATGCCTAAAACATTGCTAGAAGGCGCTATTCAACTTTATTGGGGTTTTGGGCATGGCGATGTGTATGCCAGCCAGCGTTATGTGCGTATGAATACTTGCAAAATAAATATTTTTATAAAAATTATTTGTTTTTTAGAATATAGCAAAATTCACAACTGAATAAAATCTGTTTGTATAAAGAGAATGCTTCCAAATTCCCTTCAAATAGAAAATTTTTAATTTAATAAATATGAATTTTGTTAAGGTGAATTTTAAGTGACCAAAGGTATAAATTTGTTCAAAAACAAAGATAAGGAGATATGATGAAGAAAAACAAAGTCGTAAAATTTTTTTTCCAGCTCTTAGCTGGAGTTGTTATTTTTTTACCATTCACATCCACTAATGCAGAAATAAGCAAAGAAGAAAAAGCTTCTTCAGATTTAACTATTCAATTTGAACCAGGTAAGGTGGATGGTGATGCCATAACTATCCATTTTGGGCCAGGCCCAAGTGGTGCCGTAGCCATTCATTTTGAATCTGTCCCAGGTGAAGCCAAAGTTATTCATTTTGGGCCGGGCCCAGGTGCCCTTAAATCCATACATTTTGGACCTGGTCCAAGTGCCCATAAACCTGTACATTTTGGAGCTGTCCCAAGTCCATCAAGAGCTGTATCTATACATTTCGGACCTGGTCCCGCAAGTAATAGAAGTGCAATAGCTGAAAATGAAAGTAACCAAAACGAAGAAAATTTTGAAGGGTAGAATGCCTGTCATCGACTCATAATTCGAAAATGATCCTCAATAATATTTTTGGATCATTTTCGATGTTGAATCGTGGTGGCGCACCTGCAATAGTAAAAACTGTACAGAGTACAATTAATTTTTATACAAATAATGCGAATTTTTTTAAAAATTTTCATTCACATTAATTCAAAATTCCCATTTTATAGAATGATAAACACTTTTTTAGGGGTTATATGTTTGCTTCAAGTATTTCTTTGGCAGGGCATCATCCAAATATAAAGGTAGAAATTCCTTCTAGGCAGAAACAATATTCTACAACTATCACTGAAAAAATTAAAGCTGTAGTTATTAATGCCTTTTTATCTATAGTTCAGTTTTTTCAAACTCTTTTCAATTGTGTGACTTCAACAAAAGAAGAGCTACGCGAAGATTTAACCCCAGCCAGAATGGGAACCTATAAACTTACGTATCAACTACCTATGTTAGAAACTGAAGACGATCAAGACCCTTTTATTATTCTTACAATTGATAGTGGCGGCGTCCTTGGCAAAATTCCAATTGCAATGTTAAGAAAAATTGAGGAGGAGATCGGGGGAAGGATTATTGAAGCTGTCGACATCATTGCAGGAGCTTCAACTGGGGGGATTATTGCTGCATTGCTCTCTCTGCCTTCTGTCAACCACCCAGAAACGCCACGTTATTCAGCAGAAGATGTTGATAATCTCTATGATACTTTTGCCCAAAAAATCTTTTCACACTCAACTTACTACAAAGTAACTTCGCTTTGGGGGGCCACTAGTCCCAAATATCCTCCTCCTTATGAGGTGATGAAAGATGTCGTTGGTGATGCACAGCTTCAAGATGCTCTTGCAAAAAGGCTCATAGTAACGAGCGTAGATCTTCTTTCCGGTAATCTTGTTCTCTTTGAAAACCACCCCGATAATACTACAGACTTCCTGGAAGAAAAAGGAATACATACTTATAGTATCTCTGAAGGTGCAAAATTTAGTGATGCTATTGAAGCGACATCAGCAGCCCCTACTTATTTTCCTTCTAAGAAATTTGAAAAGTATAACTTAATTGATGGTTTCATGGCCGATAAAAATTCAGCACAACTTGTAACACTTCTTGCAACGGAAAAAATTGCAAGAAATCGCCCTATTCTTGTGATTTCACTTGGTACCGGGGAAACAGTTCAGGGGCCAATTGCAGAAAAAAACTCACTCGAGTGGGGCTGGTCTCAGTGGGTACAACCCCTTATCGAATATCTTATCAATACAAGAGCAAAAGAAGTTGATCTGCAAATGGAACTTATGGCCAAAAATAACCCGCTGCTCAACTATGTCAGAATTCAGTCAAAGCTCGAAAATGCTTTAGAAGCTCAAATGGATAATGCAACTCCCGAAAATATGCAAAGATTAGGAGACTTAGGTACGTATACGATTAACCACTTTTTAGATAATGGCGGTCGAGAAATGATTATCGATCCACTTAGAAGAAAGCTGCTTAATAAAGAATTTTAAGCAACCCTTAAGCTTTTAATAAAGGAATCCGCATTGGAAAGAGGGAGACAACTGAAAAAGATTTTCGATACAATCATGGGAATGTTCCGTTTCTTTTGCTCCGTATGAAGTACTAAGAGTCACAAAAATTTCTTTTCTGATCCGTTTGTTTTCGAGAACAATTTTTTCTTCTTATTACATCTACATCATGTTTTTTTAGCACACATAAATATTGTTATAAGTCCATTTCGCATAAGTTTATGCATTTAAATTTGCTCTATCTAATACTAGATCTATCTCGGCTCATCGAAATCAGAATCCTTTGACGCTCAAAACTGCCCATGAGGAATTTCAAGCCTCTAATCCCTGGTTTACCCTTTCAGGGCTACTCCAGGGGAAACAAATATACCGCTCTTTCAGAGCTATACATGCTGAAAGCGCAAAATATTTGCAGCCCACAGCGTAGCTCTGGACGGGCAAACTGTGGGTGAAATGGAGACTAACAGTCTAGCTCTGAAAGAGCGATATTTTTGTCTCCCCTGGTGTAGCCCTAAAAGGGCAAACTAGGGGTTAGGGCTATGGAATCCGCTTCAATATCCAACAAACAGTCAATAAAAATATTAAGCCTAAATTATCGAACCCCTTCGGTTTTGAAAGTAGGGTGTTCCAGAAATTATGATCTCCCTAGGAGTAAAAGAGAAAGAGCATTATTCCTTTAGATCAAACTCGATCACAGATTTTTTAATTGCTGTAAAATATTATTTTGTATATTATGAAAGTAAAACTTTTTTAAGTAAAAGGAGCACCCAATGAATATTTTTTTATTACTTTTGTTATTTTTAAGCTTCTCCGTTCCTCCTCTTTGGTCTTATGAAAAGTGCGCATTTTCCGATATGGAAAAATGGACTGACTTTATAGAACAGTTACATCAATCTTCCGAGGGGAAAGTTTTAAAGCCCTTTTGGGCAGTCGAGACTTTAGTAAAAAAATATCTTTGCCAAATTGAATCTTCCACGCCAGTCTTAGATATTGGTTGTGAGACAGGTAAAAATTCGGTTTGTCTCACACAAGCAGGGCATAATGTAGTTCTACTTGATATAGCTCCCAATGCTATAACTTATACTTTGGAGCTCTTAGAAAAGCTAAACTTAGACCATAACATTTTTAACAGCGTAGTTGGAGAGATTGAGACTTTAAGTGAAGAGCATGGACCTTTCAAGGCTGTTGTTGGGACTTATGTGTTTTCATTTATACCTCCTGAAAAATTCGTGCAAGTGATGAAAAGTAACGTCCTTGGAAGAGTGGAGCAAGGCGGATTTTTTGTAGGGGGATTTTTTGGAAATGAACATGCTTGGGCAAATGACCCTAGTCTGAGTATCACGACATGCGAGGAATTAAATGAACTTTTAAATTCAATGGGATTTATTATTCACGAATTAAAAGAAAAGAAGGAAGAGATGTCCACAGTTCTTGATGGTAAACAATTGTTTCATACAATAGAAATAATCGCTCAGCGAGTAGGTCTCTGATTGAACTTCTAAATCTTTTGGGCTGCCCATTTAATAAAGAAATCCACATTGGAAAAGAGGAATTTCCTGTTTAAAAGGGTGAAGGATATCATCCTTGACTAAGTAGGCGGGTAAAGAAGCATCTTTTAGCTGATGTCTCGTTTTATTTTTCCCGCCAATTTCGAAAATTTCTTCACGCGTCTGGTAGTCTGCCTGTTTAGAATGGTAAAGATCAATACCCGAATTTTGAAGCGCTTGAATGAAAAAAAGCTCTCTTTCCATTCCCTTGGAGATTGGTTGTCCAAGATACTGTTGCATCGTGTGCATGAGAGTTGTGTTATTTAACAAAAATTTCGAATGCTTCCGCAATCCAGGTCCTCCTCCTTCATAAGGCCTCATTTCACGGACTAGACCTACCGCCACCAAAATAGTTAAATAGTGCTCAACTGTCTTTGAGTCAATACCCAAATTTTTGGATAAATTGTGCGTATTAAGTTCGCCAGGAGGAATGGATGCTAAATATGTTAAAATTTTTTGGAAATAATGGAGGTTGGGTGTTTTTAAATTATAAAAATTTGCAACATCTTCAAATATCGTTTTTTCGATGATTCTAGAGACTTTTTCATAATAGGAATGAGGATCTTCGAAAACGAAAGGATAGTAGCCTTGTTTTAGGTATGCATTAAAATAATTCAGAATTTTAGAAACTTCAATTTTTGAACCTTTGAGGAGTTCCTGTAAAGAAAGCGGTTGTAAATCGGTGTTTAAAGTAAAATTTAAAAATTCCCTAAAAGAAAGCCCATGAAGACGATAAAGTTTGGCTCTTCTTGAAAGATCAAAACTCCCAGAGACTAAATCTAGCATCGAACTGCCTGAGAAGACAATTTTTAGAGAAGGAAAAGAATCGTAAATGTTTTTTAACTCTTGATCCCACCCACGATATTTATGAATTTCATCAATAAAAATAATTTTATACCCTTCTTTTAGGTGAAGGTCATTGACAAATTGGAGAAGATTGGAAGTCTGAAAATAGATTGTATCCGCAGAAAAGTAGAAAGCACTTTTATCGTGGCTAAGCTCGTTTTTAATATATTGAAGGAGAAGGGTTGTTTTACCAACTCCTCTAGGCCCAACTAAGCCGGTCAGTCGATTGCGCAGTTGGAATTGCGGGTAAAGATAGCGTGTCTGTGAGAATGAGAGTTCGTCAATTAAACGGTGAAAAGTCTCAGTAATAAAGCGAAACATGAGTATACTCCAAAAAAAGGCCTTATAATTGGGAGTGTACTCCAAAACACGGCTTCGTTCAAGAAGAATCTAAAAGGTGCTGGGGTGGCCTTCCTAGAAAGGTTTTAAAGTCTTGCTGTAAACAGCTCATCTGGATATAATTCGCGATAGATAAATAAACTTTTAATTACTATATGCGGATTTGAGATGCGTCGCTTAATTTTTTTTCTATTGTTGCTACCTTCGATTATTTTTACTGATGAGTCATTTGTTTCAAGCGAGAGTGATATTCTCAATTCTATTTATACCCCCCTAACAACACTTTATGGCGTTCCAGACACGAATGTTTTTGGTGTAAATGTAATCAATGGAGACTATAACTACTCCTGCATTGATTTCGACCTTCCAGGCGTAGACCCATTGATTCTTCAACGGACGTATTGCAGTTCAAATCAGCAATTTAGAGCATTTTATGATGGATGGACACATAATCTATCAGGTTTAACAAGGACTTTTGACAGCAAGGTACATGTCCACTTGACTATTTCAGGTTCTCTTTCTGGAGAACTCCCATTTAAAAATAGCAGAGAAGAGAAAAATAAATTTAAAATTAATAGAGAGATTTTCAAAAAGGGGGTTACAAACTGCGGACAGGGAGAAATTTCAGGACGTAATAATATTAAAAATATGTTAATTGTCCGTCGAGACTCATCTTTCGATGTGAAAAATGCTGATGGCACAGAACATAGTTACTATAAAGTTCCGAGTGAGGTCCATAATTACAGTTTTCCCACTTTAAATCATTTAGAAAAAACAAAAAAACCAAACGGTCTTGTCACTAAGTATGACACTTACGGGTATTTCTTAAATTCAGTTAAGGCTTTGAATGTTGAAGACAATTCATCCAATGCTATTACATTTACCGGTCAACTAAATAGTCCAAAATTCAAAAAAAAAATAAAAGACTTGGATCGCTCTCTATTAGTAGAAGATCTTAAATTTATGCTCCATGAGATGCACAAAAAATCTCCTCTTTTCATAGAGGGGGTTTCAAATGATGGCAAAACAACTAAATATTTTTTTCAAACACATAGAAAACATAGTGATCATTCAATCATCATGTCAAAATTCGAATCCAATTATTTGCCTACAGAATTGTATTTTTACACCCCTTCGCATTTTGATAAAAAATTACAAGTTCGTTGTGGAGAACACCATAGAACAGAAATTGATTATTTTGAAAAAGGCGATGAAGTATGTCCCTATGGTTATTGGTCAAAAACAGTTTCATCGGATCACGTTGCTTTCAATCGTGTTAAAGAGATCAATATTGCTGTAAATGGCCAACATGATTTACAAAAGATTTATCACTTTGCTTATTACAATAATAAAGATAACAAAAAATGTTTTACCGATGTTTATAACCAATATAACCATCTTTCACGATTTCATTATTCAAGCAAAAATTACCGTTTGAGTTGTGTAGAAAGATACACCGGAACTCTCCCTTACGCTCTTTTATGCAGAGAACGCCTTTGTTTTGGAGAAAAAGATACAAATCGTGAAGGTGATCTGCTCTTTAAAACTGTTGAAAAACCCGATGGCACAATTCATTACGGAGAAGGTTATCAGTATGACGAACGTGGAAATGTACTGAGGAGACAGCTCCATTTTAGAACATTTACAGATCTTGAAGTTCATCCCATTAACGAAAACAAAGGGGATTCTCATTGTCATCCTCACTTGAAAGAGGGAGAAATTAAATTTGTCGATTGTACATACAATAGATTAAACCTTTTAACATCCGAAGATGATGGAAGACTAAAAACATCCCTCACTTACCACTCAAGAAATGGTGAAGGGTCAAATCTTTTAGAAACTAAATTTTTTCGAGAAAGTGAGGTCATCAAAAAACGTGAGTTTTATGAATTTGATGGAAATGCCGGATGCACGCTAAAAATTATCGATGATGGATCTGGAAGCAAACGTGAAGACCTTCAAGATGTACACATCCGAAAAATTACGCGCTTTATTAATCGAGAAGAAAGTTTTGCCGGATTGCCTTTAGAAATCGATGAATGGGGTTCAATTGGAAAAAGCGAGCATCGAATCTCCCGCACAGTTTTAACATACGACTCTCATGGATATGTTGAAAAGCAAAGCTGCTATGATTCGCATAACCAATTGGCTTATGAAATAAAGCAAATTCGTGATATCCAAGGCAATATTATTTCTGAAACTGATCCCTTAGGCCAAACAACTCAACGCAAATATAACCGGTACCGCTCACTGCTTGAAGAACATGGCCCTTCTCCCAATTACTTCATGGAATATACCTACGATTGGTTGCAGCGTCCCGTTACTGAAACTAGACGATGCACTGATGGAATTGATCTCGCGTTTGTTAAGGGTTATGATTTAGAAGGTAAAATTACAAAAATTCAGGATCCATATGGAGCCACGACTGAATTTGTATATAATGAGCAAGGGCGGCCCATTAAAATTATTCATCCTTCGATCAGGACTGATCGAGGCAAATGGATTCGACCCTGTGAATTTAAAAAATATAATTTTATGGGCCATCTCCTATCAGAAATAAATCCTAACGGCGCTATTACACTTTATACCCCAAACGATGCCGGCTTACCTCTTAAAATCACCTACCCTGATGGGACTGAAGAGGAATTTCGCTACTCAATTTATGGCGAAGTTCTTGAAAAGAAACAAAGAAATGACTCAAAAGAAGTCTATGCCTATGATGCTTTTTCTCGGCCCATTTCCGAAAAGATTTATGATCGGGATGGAAAGCTTTTAAAAGAAAGCCACAAAGCATATTCCGGTCATTTGTTGCTTTCTGAGACTGACGGTGAAGGACTTGTTACAAGTTATCACTATAACTATGCCGGTAAGATTTCCGAAATTCGTAGAGGCTGTGCTTTAACAAAATATTTTTACGACACGCTTGGACGAGTAGCCGAAGAACAGTGCTTTTTTGGGAAAACTTCCAAGGACTATATTGCCAAACTGTTTACCTATGATTTTCTCAACAGAGTAACCAGTGAGCAAGAGGTTGATGCAAATGGCACCATTCATTCAAAAAATGAAACAATTTATGACCTGGATGGGAACGTCACTTCCACTAAAACGTGGAACCATGCTGGAATTGCAATTTCTACTAATACTTACGACCCCAGAGGAAACCTAACCTCTTCTACAGATCCATTAGGAAATAAAACGCACTACAACTATCGTTATGATTTTTTCTTGGATGGCATTAATCTTCCTTGCTTGGAAGTCACAGATCCCACAGGAGTCAAAACCATCACTGTTTCAGACCATCAAGGATCTGTAATCAGCAGGCAAATATTTTCCCCAGTTGGAACAATCCTGTTAGATGAGGAAATGTTTTATGACATCTGTGGAAATCTAATCAGAAAAGAGCACCATCTTCCAAGTGAGACGCTTATCACTCTTTTGGATTATGATTCCTCTTCACGGCTCATCAGACAAGTCAATGGTGCCGGCACTCCCGAACAAATTGCTACGGCATTTATTTATAATGCATTCGGAGAACTCTCCAAAACTCAATATAATGATAGCACATCAAAGGATCGAACTTATGATGGAATAGGAAGGCTTTCAGAGGAATGGGCTAACGGTAAAACAATTCATTATCGCTACTCTTACAATCGGCAGGATTTGCCTACACTGGTAGAAAATTGTAATAGCCAGAAGAAAACAATACGAGAATATTCTCTTGAAGGCAATTTGCTTTCTGAACAGTTTGAGAATGGACTTAAAATCAGTTGCCGTTACGATAGAATGAATCGCGTCACAGAATGTATTTATCCTGACGGTTCCTCTGTCAAGCAAACCTATAATCCTGTTTTTCTTACAAAAGCAGAGCGCATAAAAAATGGGGCCGTCCTATATGAGGCTACGTTTGACAAATTCGATCTAACAGGGAAGCCTAAACAAATTGTCTTTCCGAAAAAAAGCGGAACACTTTCGCTGAAATATGATTTATTAAATCGTCCCAAAAGTCTTTCTTCACGTAACTACAATGAAAAAGAGATTTGTTATGACACTCGTGGGCTTTTAACTTCAAAAATTGTTAATGGTGATTTGCAAAAGTTTGAACATGATCACCTACAGCAGATTACGTTGGAACAAACCTCACTCTATTCTCACACCTACGAGAACGATGCGCTCCATCGGCAAACTTTAGTAGATGGAAATGCGCAAACCCATAACGCTGTTCATCAATTAACCCATGGGGTTCATGCTACCTATGAGTTCGATGAAAAAGGCAGGCGGATAAAAGATGGAAACAAAAAATTTACTTACAACAAATTTGATCGGCTAATAAAAATTTGCCAAGGGCGTTCATCCTGGGACTACACCTATGACGCTTTTAACCGCAAAATGTCACGGGCCTTCGCGGGCATAACGGTCTACTATCTGTATGATGGGCATGAGGAAATTGGCTCGTATGATAACGCATTTAATAATTTAGATCTCAAAATACTTGCCAAGGGTGAAGGATCGATTCCAATCGCTATAGAACTTGGTAGCCAGCATTTTGCTCCACTCCTATCAAGCCAAGGCCACATTGTGGGTCTCACTGAGATGGCCACTGGAAATCTTGCAGATAAAAGCGATCTCACAATGTTTGGAGAGGATCTAGCTAAAAGTCCCTTGTCTTCTTGGCGTTTTTGTGGGAAACGCCATGAGACTTCAGAACTTGGGCTAATTGACTTTGGCTTCCGCTTTTATCACCCCAAATCAGCGCAATGGCTGACTCAAGATCCTCTTGGTGATGTCGATGGGCCTAATCTATATGCTTATGTCGGTAATAACCCGACTTGCTGTATTGATCGGTTTGGTTTGTTCATGGATGACTTTGACTTCAGCACTTCTTGGAATAATTTCAAAAATAATTTTAGCTGGGCTGGAAGCCAAGTTGCTGATCGTACGATTTATAGCCCACGTTTTACGGGAGCGATGCAGTGTGCAGCTGGAACTACTCAGCTTCTTTCTGGATCTGTTTTGACGGGTGTAGGTGCCCCTGCAAGTGCTTCACCTCTAGCTCCAATAGGAGTTTCAACACTAGTTGGCGGAATGGCCTTAATGGCCTATGGCATGGATAACATGAGCACTGGATTCAATCAATGTTGCACAGGCAGATATCAAGATTCGACTACAGTTAATCTTCTTAAAGGCACCGGGATGTCCGATGAAGTAGCTTGGGGAACGGATGCAGCAATAGGACTAATGTCAGCAAAATTTGCTCTAAAGCCTGCAGTGACGAATGTCGGGAAGGCTCAAGCACTGACTTCCTCAGTGTCAAAACAAGCAAATGGGCAAATTTTGTTCGGTCAGAGCTCTGTAAGTGCATTTTTTTCAAAAGAGGGAAATTTTCCATTAAAGGCCATTTCTGAGGTGGTGAGAGGACTCAGAAATGGAGAAATTTCCCCGCAATCGCTACCCGTAGAAATAATTGTACG
Organism: Parachlamydiaceae bacterium; assembly: GCA_013813265.1. Taxonomy (GTDB): domain Bacteria; phylum Chlamydiota; class Chlamydiia; order Chlamydiales; family Parachlamydiaceae; genus JACCRY01. The sequence continues at coordinate 15,226 of JACCRY010000114.1, read as the reverse complement.
TAATGGACAGAAAATCACATTGAACAACCGTTCCTTATTGGCTTTAAGGAGAGCTAAGATGGAACCAACCTTGCTCATTAATAAAACGGGAATACCAAAATATGAAGAAATTCTAGACTTCCATCTTAGGGGCAACCAGCCTAGGAATGTCATTAAAATACGAGGTGGCCCACCAGGTACTTCTTTAATTAGTCCAACAAAATGAATGAAATAGGAGAAATGGATGAAAATTGAAAAGATAGACACCCCAGCTGCGGGGACATGGGCAAGAGATTGTGAATTATTATGTTTGTCTGATTATAAAGGATTTAAAATAATTTACCATAGAGAAGAAGATGATACTTACTGGAGTGCTAAATCTCAAGGAATCGTCGCATATAAAGTAATTGGGGAAGAGTTTTCAACAACAGGATATTTAATGGGCTTTCCCGTAGATGGTGCCTTTTTTGAAGTATTGGATTCACCTTGGATGCTTGAATTTGGGGAGGAAGATGATAGGATTTTAAGTAAATGTAAACATTACGTTCTTAAATTTTACGACGAAACAATAGAAATTATTACTCGTGACATTGTTTTTGAACAATTAAAAGAAAAACCACAAATCCCGCACGTGCTCGAGTAATAAAATATAAAAGGATTAATTAATCCTTTTAGGGAGAAACTATTCAACACCCAAAGGAATGGATGGCGCATCTAGTAGGAGTTTTGTTAGAGTTAATTCCCATATGGAGTTGCACCAATGATTGAAAAGATGATAGCTCAAGCGAAGAAATATCTTCCCTTACAGATTTTAGAAGTCGTCTGGGATGGAACCGTATTTCAAATGTATGGTTCGACCTGGAACTTTAATACATTAAGCGCGTGGCGCCTGTCTACAAAAAATAAAATGATTATTGGCTGTTTTGATAAAGATTCAGAGAGGCTAATTAATTGTTTAAAAAATGTTGAGATTTTAGATGTAGATCTTCAAACAAATTTTCTCAAAATAGATCCTGTTTTTATTTTATCTAACGGGCAAAGACTGGAAATATTTTCAACAGATACATACGAACCATGGATTTTTAAATTTAGCGAAATTGTTTATGTCCCAACTCCAGGTGAGCCAGGCTCATTTGGCCACGACGTGGTTTAATTGATGGAGAAGGATGAGATCGCCCTGGTATTTCTTTAAGTCTATAGGAAGAATAATTATTTTGAGGAGATTTTAAAATAAAATAATATGAATATTACAAAGACTACATTAGATTATGACGAATATTGCACATTAGTAAACATTATTAATGAGGTTTGCAATGGTTTTTACATTAATAACCTCGAAAAAGCAACAGGCTTTACAAAACAGACTGCAATAATTTTTTTTAAAAAAATTTTACAAAAGAAAGGTGAAGAAAGAGCCGTAGAGCTTGTTCTTGAAGACTCAGAAATAATTTTTATTAAAAATTCATTCGGTGAAATTTTTAAAGAGATTGATGAATGGGAATTTGAAACACGTTTGGGAGTAACGATACCCGAGGCATTGAAAATTAGAGATAAATTCAAAACCTCTATTTCTAGTTAATTTCAAAGAGGATGAGCGCTTTCAAATAATTGCAAGGAGAAGCTGAAAAGACTTAGTGATAACAACAATAGGAACGTCGATAATTAGATGAAAATAGAAAAAATAGACATCCCAGCTGCTGGGACATGGGCAAGAGATTGTGAATTATTATGCTTGTCTCAGGGCAAGGGATTCAAAATAATTTATCATAGAGACGACGATGATACTTACTGGATTGCTAAATGTCAAGGAGTCGTTGCCTATAAAGTAATAGGGGAAGAATTCTCAACAACAGGATATTTATTCGACTTGCCGGTAGATGGTGCATTTTTTGAAATATTGGATTCACCTTGGATGCGTGAATTTGGGGATGAAAAAGATAGAATTTTAAGTAAATGCAAGCATTACATTCTAGAATTTTATGATGAAACAATAGAAATTATTACTCGTGACATTGTTTTTGAACAATTAAAAGAAAAACCACAAATCTCGTGCCTTACAAGTTGAAGTTTCTCATATTATTTATATCTACATCCAGGATTCAATCCATGAAAGATCATTTTAATAATCTAGCTTGGCATGATGCAAGCTTAATATCTATTTATATTGATAGGAATAAGCCAGGAGAACAAGATTCAGCTTTTAATTAATTGGCCGGATGACTCCACTTCGACTATCGAATTTTATGATTGTTATGCTTTTACAGCCAATATGAATTTTGGAATCGTAGCTAGTGAGTCTATTTTAATTGCAGAATGTGTCAACAGCTCTGAAGAATTGAATTCTATCCGAATGGATTGGTCAAAAGGAGGAATCAATCTTGAAAATCTTCAAAGTTTCAAAATAATCACTAATTCAACGAATAGCATTATTGATATTTTTGCTTTAGGATATAGAATAATAGAAATATGAGATTTTAGTGGCACTCCTCCTCAATATATTCTCATTGTTGCGTCAATTAAGGGGGTCTGTTAATTCCATTAATAAAATAAGAGAAATATATGAAATTGAAAAAATAGAATCCCAGTTGCAGGAACATGGGCCAGAGATTGTGAATTAATATGTTTATCTGATTATAATTGGATTCAAAATAATTTATCATAGAGACGATGATGATACTTACTGGATTGCTAAATGTCAAGAGTTGTTGCCTATAAAGTAATCGGGGGAAGAATTTTCAACAACAGGATATTTATTCGGCTTGCCGGTAGATGGTGCATTTTTTTTAAATATTGGATTCAGCTTGGATGCGTGACTTTGGGGATGAAAGAGATAGAATTTTAAGTAAATGCAAACATTACGCTCTAGCATTTTATGATGAAACTAGAGAAATTAAGGTGAAAAATGAAAATTTGTTTGGATTAAATAAGGCAAGCATTTGATTCTCTAATTAGAGAGGAAAAATCTAGAGAGCAACTTGCATCTTGGGCACATAGTTTCAACTGGCTGAAGATAATGATAATTGCAGTATGATCCTCCAAGTGAAGAAAATCGAATTGGGGATGGGATTGAGTATTTAATGGGTGTAGATTTGAAACCCTTGGGTGGCACCTACTTACATTCTTTAGAAAGTTTCATTCAATATAAAGCTGAAAAAAAATTCTGAATGAGTTGAAGAAAAAAGGTTTGGCTACTCTGATGAATAATTTAGCTACTTCACCAATCGATATTACAAGTCATATTGTGATGTTTAGAAACTTTTTAAACATCTCATGGCCATTTGTGGATGTCTTAATGGAAAATCATGACTGGGAAGAAGATGGAAATTTTATTGATGATTGGATACAAATTAATTGGGAATTTTTAATAGAAAGAGAGATCCTTGGTAAAGGAAAATATCTCGCAACTCTAGAATGGAATAGCCGTATAACTTTCCCTGATGAAAGAGCAAAATATGAAATCGCATGCGAAATAACGACTCAATTAGAGATGAAAGACTGGATTCTAAAATCTAATAATTACGAAGGCGAAGACTTGTTGCTCTTTGGGTTTCGTTCCCCTATAAATGCTTCTTATGGTTTATATCCTCCTTTTGATTTCGTAGAGGTTCGCTCTTTTGAAAAAGTCAAAACATACATTGTTCCTTTAGATTGCTGTAACTTTTGGCTAAAACCTATGAGTGGCAAAATTAAGTGGGATTAGACAAAAAAGTAAAAATATTATTTTAAGCTCACAGCGAAAATTACAAAGGTTGCGTTATTGAACTTCCACATGTGGACGTGCATTACAATATCCCCGTTAATGGCATAGAGAAACAAGGATTCCCTTTAGGAGAAAAACTATATGAACTCAAATAAAAAACATTGTTTATTAACTTTTGAATTTGATGCTAAAAATGAAATGCTCGAAATTCATGCAAATCAAAAGGGGTTAGAGAATTTAAAGACTGTGATTGATTCTCTTCTTTCTAAGACTGATTGCGATCATGTTCATTTAATGACAACTGAATGGGGTGGAGATGGACTGTCAAGTGAAAAGCAAAATCAGGAAAATGAAATAATTAATCATGTGAAAATATTTAAATGGATTGATGCGGATTAGAATCATTGGTCCACTTACTCTAGAAAAAACCTCAAATTTGGAGTTGCTTAAGTGGGCAGGACGAGCATTAGAAAAACACTGTAGTAGGCCCAAAACTGCCTTTCCAAAAGCCACCGGCTCTGCTGCAAATAAAAATATGCAGGGAGAATTTCAATTAGCTGATATTTTGACTCATCCAAAAAGCGCAATGACTCAACGGCATTTGCCAAAATACGGCAATGTAATAAAGGTAAGAATTCCTAATGATCGAGGTGTGAGATTCTCAGTAAATGGTGATTTTATTATGTTTTTAGAACCCTAAAAAAAATTGGAATTAGTATGAGATATGAAGACTTTGAACTTGTCATCACTAGCCCCGTTAATCTGGAAAAACTAGTGTGTGAGATTTATTATAAAAATGAAATTATTGCAGAAATTTCACAAGAAACAGAAAATCTAGTGATCGAAATATTTTCTTCGCAAAATGGCGAATGGTGGACATTCCCATTAGCACATTTTCAAGAGGCATTAGAAAAAGCAAAAAAACATTTACTGGGAAAGTGACTTTGTTGGTGGAATTAGATGACACTATATTTAAAGAGCAGAGTTTTCAATTCGTGAAAGTAAATTTTAATGATCTAGCCTGGCATGATGCAAACTTACTATCTATTTATATTGATAGGAATCTGCCCGGAGAACAGGATAAAGTTCGACTTTTAATAAAATGGCCTAACGACTCTATTTCAATTATCGAATTTTATGAATGTTATGCTTTTAAAGCCAGTGTTAATTTTGGAATCGTAGCTAATGAGTATATTTTGAATTCAAAATGTTTCACCAACTCTGAAGAATTAATGTCTATTTGGAATGAATAGGCAAAAAAAGGTGTTAATCTTGATAATCTCAAAATTTTAAAATTATCAGTAATTCAACGAATACCGTTATTGATATTTTTGCCTTAGGATTTAGGATAATAGAGATATGAGCTACATTTTAGGCTGAAAAGAACTGGGAGCTCCACTATCAATACGTGATTCTATTTATTGAGGCAGCTACAGGGGATCCCGGCAGGGATAATTCGTGATCAAAGCTTAGGAAAGCTAATTCCTGAAGTTATGAAGTTATGAAGTTATGAATTGGATGGCATTACCTAAATAAAGGGGTTTAAAATGAAGTTTGATATTTATATCAAAGTGAGATTCAGAACAAGCTCGGAAGGGGGGCGCAAAACGCCTTTGAAGCGTAAAACGCCGCAGGGACCAAATTTTTATGCATACCCTTTGATTGTCGATGGTAAAGGATACGACTGCCGTTTATTAATTGAAGATAAAGACATAGAATTAGGAAAATATTATGAAATTCCGGTTATATTTTTAGATAAAGATCTAGCATTGGCAAATTTATCAATTGGAAAGGATATAACTTTATGGGAAGGCAAAGAAATAGCCGATGGGCAGGTGACCAGGATCTGCACTTAGCACCTACATTTAGGGAATTCTATTAATGCAATTGCTAGGAAGTGTGCTTAAGATTCTCCACACTGCTAAACTAAAATTACTCAGTATTCCAAACAAAATACCTCATGATTTATCAAGCTTGTGCGAACGGGTGGACAATTCCATTAGCACATTTCAGAGGCATTAGGAAAAAAGCAAAAAAAAATTTGCTGAGAAAAAAATAATATAGTGGCGAAGGAAACTTCATGGGAACTAGGTGAAAAATGAAAATTTGTTTGGATGAAATAAGGCTAGCATTTGAATCACTAATTAGAGAGGAAAAATCTCGAGAGCAACTTGCATCTTGGGCACAAAGTTTCAACTGGCTGAAGATAATGATAATTGCAGTATGATCCTCCAAGTGAAGAAGATCGAATTGGGGATGGGATTGAGTATTTAATGGGTGTAGATTTGAAAGACTTGGGTGGCACCTACTTACATTCTTTAGAAAGTTTCATTCAATATAAAGCTGAAAAAAAAATCTGAATGAGTTGAAGAAAAAAAGGTTTGGTTACTTTGTTGAATAATTTAGCTACTTCACCAATCGATATTACAAGTCATATTGTGATGTTTAGAAACTTTTTGAACATCTCATGGCCATCCGTGGATATTTTAATGGAAAATCATGACTGGGAGGAAGATGGAAATTTTATTGATGATTGGATACAAATGAATTGGGAATTTTTAATAGAAAGAGAGATCCTTGGTAAAGGTAAATATCTCGCACCTCTAGTACACCATGGCACTTAAATTGTCGGGTTGGGCTAACGTGAAAGCTCCCGCGGTTGAAACAAAAAAAATGGGTTAATATGGGCATATGAAGCCATTTTTTTTGTTACAACCCCGGGGCTTTGACGCAGCTCAACCCCACAATTTAAATGCCATGGTGTACTAGAATGGAATAGCCGTATAACTTTCCCTGATGAAAGAGCAAAATATGAAGTCGTATGCGAAATAACGACTCAATTAGAAATGAAAGACTGGGTTCTAAAAACTAATAACTACGAAGGCGAAGACTTATTGCTCTTTGGGTTTCGTTCCCCTATAGATACTTCTTATGGTTTATACCCTTCTTTCGATTTCGTAGAGGTGCGTTCTTGTGAAAAAGTCAAAACATACATTGTCCCTCTAGAGTGCTGTAACTTTTGGCTAAAACCTATGAGTGGCAAAATTAAGTGGGATTAGACAAAAAAGTAAAAACATTATTTTAAGCTCACAGCGAAAATTACAAAGGTTGCTTGATTGAACTTCCACATGTGGATGTGCCTTACAATATCCCCATTAACTGGCATAGAAAAACAAAGATTTCAATTAGGAGAACGTCTATATGACTCAAATAAAAAACATTGTTTATTAACTTTTGAATTTGATGCTAAAAATGAAATGCTCGAAATTCATGCCATCAAAAGGGCTTAGAGAAGCGAAAGGCTGTAATTGATATTCTTATTTCCAAATCTGAGTGTACTCATGTCATTTAATGACATCTGACTGGGGCGGAAATGAACTGTCAAGTGAAAAGCAAAATCAAGAAAGTGAAATAATTAATCATGTAAAGATATTCAAATGGATTGCTTCGGGTTAGGAAGCTGTTTTGAGATTCGAACCTTTTTAAGTTTGTTTAAAATATAGATCGCCTTGGTACTTCTCTAAGTCAACGAAATTAATAAAATAGGAGAAATAGATGAAAATTGAAAAACTAAACACCCCAGCTGCGGGGACATGGGCAAGAGATTGTGAATTATTATGCTTATCTGATCATAAAGGATTTAGAGTAATTTAGATAGAGAAGAAGATGATACTTACTGGAGTGCTAAATGTCAAGGAATCGTCGCATATAAAGTAATTGGGGAAGAGTTTTCAACAACAGGATATTTAATGGGCTTTCCAGTAGATGGTGCCTTTTTTGAAATATTGGATTCACCATGGATGCGTGAATTTGGGGAGGAAGATGATAGGATTTTAAGTAAATGCAAACATTACGTTCTTAAATTTTATGATGAAACAATAGAAATTATTACTCGTGACATTGTTTTTGAACAATTAAAAGAGAAACCACAAATCTCGTGCGTGCCCGAGTAATATATACCTTACTCCATCAGTAAAAAGGATCAAATCTCTCGCCTTACAAGTTGAAGGTTTCTTATTTTATTTATATCTACACCCAGGATTCCATGAAAGCAAATTTTAATGATCTAACCTGGCAAGATGCGAACTTATTATCTTTTTATATTGATAGGAATAATCAGGTGATTTGGATACCGTGCGGCTTTTAATAAATTGGCCCGATGACTCCATATCGGCTATTGAATTTTATGATTGTTATGCTTTTACAGCTAATATGAATTTTGGAATCGTAGCTAATGAGTCTATTTTGAATGCAAAATGTTTCACTAACTCTAAAGAATTAATTTCTATTCGAAATGAATGGGCAAAAGGAGGTGTTGATCTTGAGAATCTTCAAAATTTTAACATTATCACTAATTCAACGAATAGCGTTATTGATATCTTTGCATTAGGATTTAGAATAATAGAGATATGAGCACATCTTTAGATTAGAAAGAGCTGGAGGCTCTGCTATATCATTACGTGAATCACATTATAGCCCAGGCATTCCAGAGTGGCTAGAAATACCAAAAAATTGTATAGGACTTAAAGTTTAACCAGGGGCAGCTTTTAAAACTCATTTGAAACAAATTCAAGCGATATAGGATATATATTACCCATTGGGAATATTGTTCGGGTTATGAATCTAGCTGGTCCAGCCCCATTGAGAGCTTCTTTCACAAATGCAAATTAACCGGCCAATTAATCCCTTTACGGGGAAACCACCTCAGCCAACCCAAAGGTTTGGATGGCGCATCTAGAAGGAATTTTGTGGAATAATCCCCATATGGAGTTGCACAAATGATTGAAAAGATGATAGTTCAAGCTAAGCAATATCTTCCCTTACAGATTTTAGAAGTCGTTTGGGATGGAACCGTATTTCAAATGTATGGTTCGACGTGGAACTTTAATACATTAAGCGCGCGGCGCTTGTCTTCAAAAAATAAAATGATTATTAGCTGTTTTGATAAAGATTCAGAAAGAGTAATTAATTGTTTAAAAAATGTTGAGATTATAGATGTAGATCTTCAAACGAATTTTCTCAAAATAGATCCTGTTTTTATTTTATCTAACGGGCAAAGACTGGAAATATTTTCAACAGATACATACGAACCGTGGATTTTTAAATTTAGCGAAATTGTCTATGCCCCAACTCCAGGTGAGCCAAGCTCATTTGGTCACGACGTGATTTAATTTATGGAGTAGGATGAGACCTCATCCCTTACCATCCTAATGTTAGCACGAAAAATTACCCTTTAATGACATAAGGAGGCTTTAGCTTTGCAACCATTTTAGCGAATCCAGCTTCTTCATTACGACACTATGGACATCTTGTAGCAGCTGGCATTTCTTCTACTATGGTTTACAAGGAAGTGCACCATGGTCCTTCATATGCTTCACCGGATCTCTTCCACCCAATTTTCCAAACCTTTATTCCTGCCCTGGATGCCTTAATGGTGTATACTGGAGTCTAAGATCTAATAATTACGATGGCGAAGACTTGTTGCTCTTTGGGTTACGTTCCCCTATAGAAGTGGACATCTAAAAATAATTTCATTTGTGGTTGCCCACTGAATAAAAAATGATAAACCCAAAGCCAAGCTTTATTTTCCTCTTTTTATTTTAGGAGTGGCTGGGAAGGGAACCTTAAGTAATGTATGGTTCGACTAGGTTTACTTTTATCACTTTATCAAAAAAAATTCATTTTCGTGATATTTTTTCTCCTCCTTTTTTTTGTCACAAAATTTGATTTTTATTGATTTCGTGACAAAGATTTGGTATCATTAATTTTACATGCATTGAGGATAGCATATGAAAGATCCATTTTTTGGCCGTAAAAGAGAATTACAAATTCTGAAAAGGTTGCTCTCAAAAAGAACTTCAAGCCTAGTCGTTATAAAAGGCCGCCGTCGCATCGGTAAAAGTCGTCTAGCAGAAGAATTTGGCAAGTCGCTTAAAACAACATATACTTTCGTGGGATTGCCTCCGCAAAAAAATATGACTTCACAGCACCAAAGAGAAGAATTCGTTCGCCAAATGCAGGAACAATTAAACATCCCGGGCATTCGAGCTGATGATTGGGGTGACTTGTTTTGGCATTTAGCAAACCACACTAAAGAAGGTAGAGTTCTTATTGTGCTTGATGAGATCAATTGGATGGGGGATAAGGATCCAACGTTTCTTGGAAAGCTCAAAACAGCTTGGGATGTCCACTTTAAGAAAAATGTTGAATTGATTCTTATTTTAAGTGGATCAATGTCAAGCTGGATTGATAAAAACATTTTGAGCAGCACAGGATTTGTAGGCCGTATATCAGTTGACATGACACTCGATGAACTTCCTCTGTCTGTCTGTAACCAGTTCTGGTACCCAAGAGAAAGCATGGTTTCTTCCTATGAGAAATTTAAAATTTTATCTGTTACCGGCGGTGTTCCAAGATATTTAGAGGAAATTAGACCTGAGTGGACCGCAGAAGAAAATATTTATGTTTTGTGTTTTGAAAAGGAAGCTTTTCTTTTTAAGGAATTTAATCGAATTTTTTCAGATTTATTTTCGGGCAGGAGTGATTCATATTTAAAAATTGTGCAAAAGCTTGCACAAGGAAATGCTGTTTTAGATGATATTGCCGATGTTTTAGAGATGAAAAAAGGAGGGACTGTCAGTGAATATCTTGAGGATCTGATTTTAACGGGATATGTCTCCCGGGATTATACCTGGAATCTTAAAACCGGCGTATCTTCATCGTTGAGCCATTATCGACTTAAAGATAACTATTTGAGATTCTATCTCAAAGTCATCGAGCCGAATTCTCATAAAATTCTTCAAGACGCGCCTGTAAAGCTCACTGCTTGGGATACAATTATGGGGCTGCAATTTGAGAATCTTGTACTTAACAATCGTAAAAATTTAAAAGAGCATCTCAATATTGCTCCTGAAAATGTGATTTTTGATAACCCTTATTTTCAGAAAAGTACCAACACCCATAGAGGCTGTCAAATCGACTATATCGTTCAGACAAAATATAATTCACTTTATCTTTGTGAAGTAAGATTTTCGAAAGAAAAAATTGGCCTTGAAGTCATTGAAGAAATCCAAACTAAAATCGAGAGGCTTGCAGCCCCAAAACATCTTTCCATTTGGCCTGTCCTGGTTCATGTGAACGGTGTCACAGATGCTGTACAAAAGAGTGGTTTCTTTTCGAAAATCATCGATTTCGGCGATTTCTTATGTGTGTTCTGAGAACTTTAAGGATAAACTTTATGCATATGCTGGCAAAAATAAAAAAATCACCCTTTAATGACAAGGGAAGGCTTTAGCTTGGCAACCATTTTAGCCAATCCAGCTTCTTGGCAAGTCATCACTACACTATCGACATCCTTGTAGGCATCTGGCATTTCTTCAGCTATGGTTTTCATGGAAGATGCCATAACAGTGACGCCTTGAGCCTTCATGTGCTTCACAGGATCTCTCCCACGCCAACTTTCCAAGCCCTTATGTCGCCCCTGCGCTCTGCCAGCACCATGGCATGAGCTACACCACGTGAGTGGGTTGTCTTGTCCTACCATTAAATGACTAGCGCGACCCATATCTCCTGGAACCAATACAGGCTGTCCTGTAGTGCGATACAGCGGAGATAATTCTTCATTTCCTGGTCCAAAAGCCCGCGTGGCTCCTTTCCGGTGCACACAGAGCTTTCTCATTTTACCATCTACAAGATGACGTTCAAACTTGGCAATATTATGGCACACATCATACAAAAGCCTTACCTCTTCAAACGGGATACCAAGAACCTCTCGAAAACTGAGTCTTACTTTATGGAGAATCTGTTGCCGATTATTAAAGGCAAAATTTGCAGCTGCCGCCATTGCCCTAAAATAATTTTTTCCAGCATCGCTATGAATCGGAGCTGCTATAAGTTGCTTATCAGGAAGCCCCTTCGCATATCCGAGTTTAACAAATGAATTTAAAGCCTCTTGACAAATTTGATGACCAAATCCTCTAGATCCGGAATGAATTAATATATAAGTTTGTCCAGCAAATACACCCCAAGCCTTTGCAATATCCGGCAAATAAAGTTCAGAGATTTCACCGATTTCAACAAAGTGATTTCCAGATCCAATTGTTCCAAGCTGATATTTTCCGCGATCCTGTGCATATTTTGAAACGGAATCGATGTCCGCTCCAGTTATCATCCCATGGCTTTCTGTGAAGTCTAGATCGCTTTCCAAGCCAAATCCGTTGTCAACAGACCATCTTGCACCTTCCTCAAGTAGTTTTTTATAGTCTGAATGACTTAATTCTTTGATTTTTTTATGTTGGCCCCCAACGCCAGAAGGGACATTTTTAAAAATGGATTTAAGTAAATTTTGTCGATCAAATTCACTTAAATCTTTAAATGGTCTTGGAACGACTGCTAAGCGTACACCGCAATTGATATCGTAACCTACGCCGCCGGGGCTGATCACACCATGCTCTGCATCCATTGCGGCGACTCCTCCAATCGGAAAGCCATAGCCCCAATGAATATCCGGCATTGCAATGCTATATCCAACAATACCGGGTAAATAGGCGACATTGCGCACTTGTTCAAGTGGCTTTTCAAAATCGCTTACGTTTATGAGCTCTTCATTGGCAATAATAAGACCGGGGACGCGCATCCCTTCCTCTTGTGGCAAGAGATAAGTAGAAGGCGCTATTTTTGTTAAATTAAACATCTACAATCATCTCCCAGTATGAAATATGATCGAAATTTTCAAGCTCACCATGAAAGGAAACAGCTTTGAATGGGCAGCCTACTGCTTGATCTGCAAGGGAAACCGCCTCATTGAGCAAAATAATGACATCATCTAAAGAGTTGAGATCGCAAGATGCAGGCATATATGAAAGGAGCTGAGGAAACCTGAAAGCTAAGGCCAGTATCGCATGTCGATAGACTTGTTGTAGGGTTTCGCCTCGAATAATGAACGCAATATCAGCAGTATGCTCAATTTCAGTCCAAGGGAAAGGTAGAGGTAAACTCCAAAGAGAGCTGTAACGCAAATCTCCAACACTTTCATAAAGATGAATGGCATTGAAAAAAACTGGAAGAGCCATAAAGGCTTCATTCCAAGCATCTTGATCAAAGGGCTGGCGAGCCAAAGTTACATGAGGAAGCCACCCTTCTTCATGAGATTGCGGGGAGAATCCATTTTCTATTAGCCAATTGCTTATTTGCTTTTGATAATTTTCAAGCGACACAAAAACTTCAAAAAAATCAATATGCCAGGATACGACATGTGGATGTCTCTGAGGAAGGAATAATTTTTTGTCGAAAATACCTGTAAGACCAACCTTAAATTCAGGCTTTGGAAATGAGCTCAGCAGGGGAGATATCTTATCCAAACTTACTTTGCCTAAAAAAGCAAGCGTTGCATGTCGTTCATGCTCATGAATCAATCTCCCTTTAGGAAATGAATGCGGCCATGGTGCTATTGCTTCCAGTCCGAAAAAAAGAGAGTTTGTTTCTCTTTCCATAACCACCAAATATTATTTTTTTAGAAAACCACGCTTAAATATTTATATATATTATTTAAAGAAATTTGTAAATCGTTAAACATAAATAATAAAATGATTGTGAAAGATTTCCCCAAATTTTATATTACTTTTAATATGACAAGGAGCACTTTGCATGGAACCTTCTTCTACTAATACACCAACCATTTCATTGCCGCCAGTATTTAAAATTAACAAGCAACTTAAAGAGCAAGATAAAAATAAATACATTGAAGAAGCTAAAAGCTTTATTCGAATATACAAATTTCAATCTTTGGAATTCCTTAATGACGAGAATCCCCAAGATCTCAAAGATCTAAAAAGAGTTTTTGATTGCACAGAAGCCTATTTTAAGCAGCTCGACTCTTTAAAAAATGGTTCTGTCACAGAAAATTCCTGTTTAATACAGCAAAGAACAAACCAATGCATCGAGATGTTTCAGAAAGAAATTGAAGAAATTTTTTCTATACGGGAAAATGTATTGAAATAGCCTTCAAAGTTATGACTTATAGGGGGGTCATTTAGTATCAAAATTGTCTCGTTAGCAAATCCCCATATCTGTGAAACTTGAAGAAAAGATTATTTGGAAATAAAATAAATTTTCCTTAAAAAGCCACCTTTCAGTCCTTTGCAAAAGAAGTCAGCCTTACCTTGGCTGGGGTAGCCCGCAAGGTGAAAAACCCTTTTTGATCTAATTTTTCAGGAAAGAGCGTTTGGATATTAAAATGAGCCAAAATACGATAAGTAAAAGTTTGTAGCTCAGCCCACGCAAGATATTGTCCAGGACACGTATGTGGACCTCCACCAAATGGCAAGAAAGAGAGAGCGGCAATGGAAGGATCTTCATCTTGGAATCGGTAGGGATTAAATTGCTCTGGTTTTGGGTACAGAATGGGGTCACGGCCTGCTGCTTGAGTGAGGCATAAAATCGAATGACCCTGGCGCAGCTCTTTTTTCCAGAGAAGATTTTGATCTTTATCCTTTATAGTTATTAGAGTATCCTCACGAAACTGTCTACCCTCAACGAATGCAGGAGGATGAATGCGAAGAGTTTCTGCTACAGCCTTCAACTTTGTTCTATGTTCTTTGGATAAAGGTTCTTGAGAATACCATCGACAAAGATTCGCTTGTTTTCATGATCGAAAAAGATTCCTGTGGGCGCTTTTCTGGAATTGGAAAAAACCGCTCGCATTACAATCGGATCGGCTGTGACATAGACAGTGCCGGAGGGAACTGCAAATTCAGAAATGTAACTACCCTGTTTCCATGAACGCAATAAAGGCTGGCTCAAATCATTTTGAGAGGCAATATACAACGCGGATTTAATACTTGAAGGACTTGTTTTTGAATAAATTTCTTTAACAAAAAAAACAGCTTTTCGGAGAAGACTTTTTGACGCGGGTTCAAAACTCACTGTATATGTTTTTGGAGAAGCTGCACTATTTCCTATTGATGAAGCAAGTGGACAGCCCTTTTTAGAGGAAGAGGTGGATTTTTGGCAAAGCTGTGCGAGAGGGTCATCAGACATACGAATCCTTTTTATACTAAGAACAGATTCTAGCAATAAACAGGATTATCTCAAAATAGGCCTTTTGATATTAAAAAAATTCTTGAAATACAATGAATAAAGAAACCCTCGCTTTCGCATGTGTTGATTGCCATCGTTATTTAGCTGAAAGGGCTTTCAGACCTGACTCTTTCAAAACTTCCATCAACTGACAATAGGGATTAGGGCCATAGCTAATGCGCGCAACACCTACTTCGACTAGCTGTTGTAACGGGGGCGTGTCAGGCATTACCATAATATTGAGAGGGGTGTGCAAAAGGTTGCACAATTTTTCAACGTACTTGACGTTTTTTAAGCCAGGTGTAAAAAATCCGTTTGCTCCTGCTTTTGCATATGCATTAGCACGTTTCAATGCCTCTTCCAAAAGGGTATTATTATGGTCATTAGATTCTGACTTCAAAAAAATGTCAGTACGCGCATTGATAAAAAGCGGAATTGATACACGTTCGGCAACTTGTCGGATCGCCTTAA
>JACCRY010000113.1 GCA_013813265.1 Parachlamydiaceae bacterium | reverse complement strand
AGGAAATATATAGGGCATTAGGACTTTCTTCCTCAATTTTGAGGTCTAAAAAAACTATTGTATAAATTTAAAATGTAGTCAAGAATCTGCAAACTTCCTCACGGAAGCTGGTGAACTTGGGTTAAGAGTCTCACGAAGCAACGAAAAAAAACGTTTTTGCTGAGAATCATTGAAAAAATGAATCAGGTTACGACAAAGCACTAACCCAACACGCTCGTCAAGGGCTTTTCGCTTTGACAATGTGTCCAAGCAATCTCCAGGTAGTGAGACTAATTTTTCCTGTATTTGCTGGGAAAGACTTTTCTTTAGGGCATTGAATTTATCCAATTCCTCTATGTTTATGTCGTTAAGATAGACTTTGCGAGCTCCAGCAAAGGCCAACAATATGGCATTCTCACCACTTGCGCCACCCAGCTCCATAACAATCTCCCCACGAGCCTTTAAAGCTGCATAGCCAAATATCTCCGGATAAATGGGAAATACTTTTCCAAAGCGAATGTCATTCGTATCACGCGCACGCATTTCATAGACACCTTTGACAACTTTAAGAGCTGTATTGACGTCTTCAATAACAAAAGGTCTTAACTGCTCTGGCTTTGTCAAATCTAGTTTTGATGGAAAGTTAATAAGCCTTACTCCTTTGGCAATTACATCTTGCCATGCCGTATATTTTAATCATGTTTGTCACAACCGCTTTTTCTCTTTCAGCTGTAGAGGTCAACCCGTCCAAAAATCCCTTGGAAAGATTGATCCAAGGCAATCAACGTTACGTTAACTCAACAACAGTTTGTCACGAAGATTGGACAGCTAAAAGAACAGCCCTGCTAGCAAATCAGAAACCTTTTGCGGTCATTGTGACTTGTTCTGACTCGCGTGTGCCTCCTGAAATTATTTTTGACCAGACTCTGGGAGCACTTTTTGTCGTTAGAGTAGCTGGAAATATAGTCGATGACTTTGCGATCGGAAGCATCGAATACGGCGTCAATATTCTGGGAGCGGACCTAGTGCTTGTTCTAGGCCATTCAAATTGTGGTGCAGTTGACGCAGCATTAAAAGGCATGAAATTCGATAATCATATTCAGGAAGTATTGAATGCAATTCAACCAGCGATTGCTGCCACTAAAAGTCAGCCCGGAAATCTTCTTGAGAAAGCCACGAAAACCAATGTTAAATTAGTTGAAAATAAGTTAAGAACTTCAAAACCGCTACTTTCCCAGTTAATAGAGAAGGGAACTTTACGTATTTCTGGAGGATACTACGACCTTGAAACGGGTAAAGTCGAATTTCTCGATAAGCAGTAAAAATTCGCGGAGTCGTTAGCATGCGCTTCTTTAGATTCGCGCGCCTACAACAAATCGCATAAGTGTTAACCTAGTACGTCATCGCGTTTTAAATTGTCAGTTTGGACAACACCAAATCCCTGATTGGAAAGGGTGGTCAGGGTATACACCAACATATTGCCTTGAATCTACTTTTATAGGCTGTAGGCCTGTGACATTACTACCTAAAGGCATATTTTGATGTGGGCCTGCTTCCTTAGAAAGTAATCGAAGGACAAGTCGAAATTAAGCGGGGCAAGTCTTAGGAAACTTAGAGACTAAAATTAAAATCATCTTTCTTATCGTCTTAAAAATACATTCATTAACAAACTCGCATTAATTTTTTTATTGCTTTTATTAACATCACTAAATATTATATTCACAATATGCGGTATGTTTCGTTAAGCATTTACGGCTGGAGTTTATTGAACTCTAAAATCTACAAAATTATTTCTTAGGATAAATTTAATGAATGTTACCTTAATTACTCCAGCCCGCAGCGATTTTATAAATCGTGTTTCAGCATTCATCGATGAAAAATTGACGACAGATGATCGGATCGCTACATTAGGATCATCTATGTTTAAAGGAGAACCGCTATCTCATGAGGAAATTAGTGGTCAAGATCTCTCAGATCGTGAAATAATTCTTTATGATACACTTCTTAAAAATCTTTACCGATTACCTGCTGACCCCCAATCTGAAATTTTGAAATCAACACGAGGATTTCAGTCGTGGGTAGTGTCTAAGATGCATTGCAAAGACGAAGCGGTAGACCTGTATGCTAAATCAGTATTAAATGACTTAAACATAACTTATTATTTTGGAGATCCTACAGAAATTCTTCTCAGACATGTGTTTCAAGAACTCACTTTAAATTGTGATGTAGTTGAAGTCGATTCGATATTAGAAGTGTATCGAGAAGAAGCGGAAGCTGTCGAAAGCACTAAAAATAAAATGCAAATCATTGCTGAAAAAATAATTTCAGTGTCTGCTATAATCTTTTTTTTCCTTGTTGCTGCAGTAACTATCGGGCTTTTGGGCCTTCTTTATTACTACTCTTTTGATCTTATTGGATCAGCTCCCATTCAATACTTACCTATTCTTTTCTTCGGGCCTGCGCTTATTTGCAAAGTTGCAATGTATGTTTTTCCTCATATTATTGATGCCACAATTAATACAAGTAAATTTATGAAAGAAGGCTCAACCCTTCTCGAATCAGTTCGTCGCGCTCGCGAATTGCAGCAAGCCGAATCTCTTTGGGTTAACCAAATTATGGTCCTAAAAGTCTCTCCAGGAGCCGCCTAGGACGATTTCAAGATACAATTTGCATTCTTACATCAGGGTACACACCAATATATTGCCTTAGAGCCTCTTTTACAGGCCTACAGCCTGAAATTCGAGTGCTGGATGCACCTAGGGCTAGGCTATTCATTTTGATGTGGGCCTGCCTCCAGGGCTATTTTATGTCGGTCTTACAGACCTTAGGACAATTATACTTCATTTATTCTAGAACTTGCCATAAGGCCTGTAAAGGCTGGTGTAAAATAGCCCAAGTCCAGTCGCGAGCGCTAGCGAGACACGGAGACCGGGATTAAAAGAAATACAGCTCAGAATCCTGTAAGGAAAACCTCCTAGTCACTCTCCTTAGGCGACAAGTCGAAATAAGCGGGGAAAGTCTTAGGAAATTTAGAGACTAAAATTAAAAACCCTTTTTCCTATTGTCTTAGATGTATCTTCATTAACAACTCATATTATTTTTTTATTGCTTTTCTTAACATTACTGAATATTATGCTTACAACATTGGATGTTTCGTTAAGCATTTACGGCTGGAGTTCATTGAACTCTAAAATCTACCAAATTATATCTTAGGATAAATTTAATGAATGTTACCTTAATTACTCCAGCCCGCAGCGATTTTATAAATCGTGTTTCAGCATACATTGATGAAAAATTGACGACCGATGATCGGATCGCTACATTAGGATCATCTATGTTTAAAGGAGAACCGCTATCTCATGAGGAAATTAGTGGTCAAGATCTCTCAGACCGTGAAATAATTCTTTATGACACACTTCTTAAAAATCTTTACCGACTACCTGCTGACCCCCAATCCGAAATTTTGAAATCAACACGAGGATTTCAGTCGTGGGTAGTGTCTAAGATGCATTGCAAAGATGAAGCGGTAGACCTGTATGCAAAATCAGTATTAAATAACTTAGAGATAAATTATTATTTTGGGGATGCTCCAGAAATTCTTCTCAGACATGTATTCC
>JACCRY010000102.1 GCA_013813265.1 Parachlamydiaceae bacterium | reverse complement strand
CCACTTAAAAGGTGTAACCTGCATTTGAACCAAGCCAATTTTCTTGTATTTTTTCTTATCCCTTTTTAGTCCCTCAAAAAATTTAATTCTAATATGTTGCGTTAATTTTTGGAAGAATGACATGAGTAGGAAATGCGCAGCACCGGAGCGTTCTCGAACCAATTTGTAGAGGGAATGAAGCAACTTTATAGCAATATAATGAGAATATCCAGGTAAAGCTGTTTGAGGTCCCGAGCCTCACAAGGAAGCTAAAAAATATGGATTTTACAGCTTTGCAATAAAAAATCATCAAAAAAATCAACATCTCTATTTATGCTATTCGAACATAGAAAATTTTAACTTCCATGTATTTCCATGTTAATTTCTATGTAATATCATAAAAAAAGAAGAGGTATTGGAAGCATAAATGAAAAAACAGCATATTATTTCTTAGGTGCGTGTGCAAGTTTTGTAACATTTGTAATGCATAAAGCTCTTAAGAATCAAATTATAGAAGAACAGCAAAAGTGCAGACAGAAAATGCCTGTGGGGATATGCCTGAAAGAGGAATCGAACCCCCGACCTTCGCATTACGAATGCGCTGCTCTACCAACTGAGCTATCCAGGCAGGCTAATCTGATACTAATTAAGGGGTAATTTATACTCAAGGTGGTTTTAAACTTGATAATGGGGATAAAATACTAAAGATTTACTTTTCATTCACGCTTGTCCACCTTTGCTAACTTCATCTTTTTCTCCCGGATCCACTGTGCTTAAAAGTAGCAATTAAGTCTTGTTGACTTTTACAAAGAGAATCGATAGGATGTTACCTTTGAGCCTTGTGCGTCCCCACAAGGTGATCAAAACGACTTACACGAAAAAATGTAAGCATGCCAAAGTTTAGTTTGAAAGTATTTTCCATTGGTTAATGAGTTTCCTTTTAAGTAAGGCGCTTGATACTTGGAAGCACGTTTTGTATGATTTTCATAGATTGATTACGATTTAACAAAAGTACGATCTTGTAGACACGAATTCCAAATTGGAAGAATTTTCAAAACTGCTCTGGTATAACAGTTGAAGCACAAATAGGAATGCTTGGGATTGTTTTTATTGGATAAATTGGGTCGACCTTTGATTGGAGAGAATAATGCGTTTATTAAAATACCTGTTTCTTGCTGCTTTTGTCATGAGCGTAAGGACAGTAACTATCTACGGTGAAGATGCCGATGGAAAAACAGTGTTCCAACAAGAATTGGAAGAGAATGACGAAGAAGAGTTATTAAATTTTATTAATTCCAAAAGATCTATACCTCTAGCTGACAAAAGCAAAAATTTAACGATTGCTGCTGAAGTTCACACAGAATGGAATTACCAAACAGAAAAACTTCGTGGTGAACGAATTCGAGGTTTCATATTTCGCGAATATGAAGAGGTGGGTGACGAGATCTTTGAACCGGGAGATAGTATTGCCCAAGGCCCAAATGATTTTGATATCCAATTTGACTTTTTTATGGATTGGAAGACCGATAAGACTTGGGCAAAATCTCATATCCGTTACGACAATTCTGCAGGTGTTTCAGACAATGGAATAGATCGAAAAATCGATCCTAGGGGCTTTCATGGAAGCGGATCTGTTGATAATCTTGCTCTCAGAGAAGCTTTTGTAGGTTACGAAATATTTAAATGCAAAGATGACCGTTTGACAATTGAGGTCGGCCGTCGGGGGAATCTTTATAAAGCATTTTATTCCGAAATTCAATTTTCTAGTCGTTTGGATGGTATTGTTTTAAAATATTCCAGCAAGCGTGGTGGGTTTGCAGATTGGTATATAACAGGCGCAGGATTTGTTGTAGATGAACGTGCTACACATTATGCCTGGGTGGTTGAATTGGGACTTAATAATATTTTAAATTCCGGCATCAATTTTAAATACTCCTTTATTGATTGGCAGTTACATGGAAGAAATCGCTATTTTCAAAAAAACCCTCTCGGGTTTAGATTTAAGGTTTCTCAAGTTGCATTACTCTATAATTTTACACCTGAATGGCTTTGCGGTCATGAAGTTCAACTGTCTGGTGCATTTATGATGAACCATATACCAGCACGGTATACTTTTATTAATGCAAATCAAGACCTGCGCAAAAAAGGGTATACTCCGCTAAAACAAAAAATTGGGACTCAAAACTTAGGCGCATATGTAAATATTCAACTAGGTACAATTGCGCATGAAGGCGATTGGTTTGTGAGTGGTTTAGCGGCCTTTTGCGAAGCGCAATGTATTCCAGATAACGATGTCCGAAATATTGGGGCAGGAAATTTTTTGAGAGAAAGTATGACTTCTGATGGTCGTGGAAACACGAACTGGAAAGGATATTCCTTGAAAGCGGGTTACGCCCTCACGAATAACTTTGTTGTCGAAACAGAGTACAACCACTCTTGGTCGCTTATAAGCATCGCTGGTAGCGAAGGGTACACACGTTATACCATAGGAACAATCTACTCCTTCTAGTTTATATGTGAAGAGCAGAGTTGGAGTGAAAAAAGTAATATTGCAAAAGCCTGAGGAGAAATTTATTTCTCCTCAGGCTTTTTTTTGAAGTTGTAGATTTTAATAGATCTCAGGCTATTTGTGACTGAACATTCCGATGAGAGTACAAGCATGCGCTTTTTTGAGTTTAAATAAAAAAGCTGATCTAATTTTTTTATTTATAATATTTTATGTTTTTATTGGTTAATAATTCTTGTTATGATATTATCCCTCTTTATCTCAGTGAAATAAGAATAGGTAGTCAGTACTTTACAGGATTTTGCTTTTAAAGATTAATTTACAATTTAAATAAAGAGAAAGTCAAATGCGGGCATGTGAAAAATATAACACTATTACTGAATACAAAAAAAATCTAGCTGAATACTCCACATGGGAAAAATCAATAGACTCTAAGAAGCTTAATCGTATTATATATTCTGATGAAAACGTTTCTTACACAGTACTTGATAAACGAGAACGTATCTCGAAAGCAGCGGGAAAAGTTGCATTGGGTGTTTTGGGAGTTTTTGCTGTGATTTTTACGTTTGGTTGCCTTTTGACTTTTAAAGATATTCGGCACCTTTTCACTGGAAGAGAAGTTAAACTTTTTGCTTTACAAACGTCACTGGTCGAAAAGTACAATAAAGAACACTTTCCATCTGACAAAAATATACAAAATAAACAAAATACTATAAATCCCTTCGAAGCTTCTTTAATCATTCAAGACCCAATAACCGATATCTCAGAAGCCGAAAAATCTGTTTCGGATGATTCCACAGATGAAATTTTTAATAAATCTTCAAGTATAAGTGCAAGTTCAAGTTCTAGCTCTAGTTCTAGTGTAAATAGATCTTCAAGCGAAATCGTTTTGGATATAAATAACTTTATTGAATTCCCCACAGGAAAGCGAAGAGTCATCTATTGATGCATCATTTTTCACAACCGTAGTAGAAGGCGTCTTAGATGAGGTTAAAGAAAAAGGTGAGGCCGAAAGAGAAGCTATTGAAAAGGCAGCCGAATTTAAAGCAGTAGCTGAGGCCACTTCATTGAAGGCTAGTGAGGTATTAGAACAAAATATTTTTACAGTACTAATAAGTGAATTTGATCCTCAGAGTAAGGTGGGGTGCATATTAAATTTTAGAGTCAAATGTTATCAAGAATGTATGGATTTGAATACACAGGTAGGTAATTTAATAATTCAATTGAAAGAACATGTCGAACGTGATGTAAAACCCGTTTATGACATGGTAAAGCTTGAAAGAGAGCAGAACCCAATGGCTTTTAGAATCATTCCTATGCCAAATGAATTGTCAGCCCAAATTAGTATTATTATGAAATCAGCCGTAAAGGATAAAGACCAGAATTTAATAGATAAGATTGTGTATTATTTTCTAGAAAATACTGAATATCTACCTTTTCAAGAAGACCTTTTTGAACTTATTGAAATAGATTCAGTTGAGAAAGCAGGGATAGTCGAGAAATATCTCAGCACACAAATTTATGAATTTCAAATAATGGATCAAAATAATATTGACCTTGGGGGAAAATTAGCTAAATTTCGAACTACTCTACTATAAAATTGGTACAATCGATTCAGCGTTCCATTTTCAATTTGGATATCGTTTGGTTCCCATTTTCTGCTGTCCAAACCTTTTGGGGAAAGCGGCCGACAATCATGTGTCTGAAAAAGGTAGCCAGGTTGTCTTGGGCTAGGCCTGCACATTACCCAGCTATCATATGGGCTAGAGTCTTCTAGGAAGAAGCTATACCTTGCCATAGAATTTGATGCCCAGTTGGAGGATCATTCTTGCGTCTAAAGTAACCTCCAATGGTGGCAACATTTTATATTGCCTTATTTAACCTGGCTGATGGCAAGCTCCTAAGTAACATGATTTCCGTTTTCTAATGATCTTTGCGACCTTTGCGCCTTTTGCTGCTGCTTTGCGTTAAAAAAAACAATTTAGTTTGCTACATAGGTATTAGAGATTTAAACACGCGAGAGAAATTTTATTCGTTGTAGATTAACAGTGTGCTAGATTAATTTTTTTTAACGCAAAGCAGCAGCAAAAGACACAAAGAACGCAAAGAAAAGTAGATGGGTAAAATTTACGCTTACGCTACCGCGATCCATGGCAAATGTGCAATAGCCTAATACACTCTAAGGTAATCATGTTCTGAGCTTGAGCCTTGTTTTGGATCGAAACAAGTCATAAACAATTTGAACTGTCTTGGATCGCGGAAGCGATTTAACGTAATACCGCTGGGTAGCGATAGAGGAACGCGGGATTGGATACAAATGGCCGAAAGCCGGCGACAGAAGCACGTAACTCAAAAAAGTTTACATGATCATGATCGGAATGATAGTTAACAGCTTAACACTTTGTCAAGTGATGACGCCAACATTTTCATAAAGTTTAGGCATCTTAACTAACTCGGCATTTGAGTTTCAGTTACAGCAATTCCTGCAACGTGAATGTTTCAGTTATGTATTACCAACAGTTGAATATCACTAGACAGCACTTTCCATAGCTATAGAGTCATCAACAATTCTGGGGTCGTTGATTTTTGAACCGAAAGATATGCGTGCAGGTACACGAAATTTTTCAAGCATCCGTGCCAAAAATTTTGATTTCACTTCTTTAACCTTTTCTCCCTTTTCGATAGATACGGGAATAAGAGGATATTGGTTTTCTTTCAGAATCTGCTGAAAAGCAAAAGCATGTTTTAGCCTTTCAATTTCTTCGCAAATGTCTTCATTGCTAACAAAAATGCAAACAGAAATGCCCTTTAAAAGCGTTTTACGGATCACATTTAAGCAAACTGGGCTGTCTTCCAAAGGTTCGATTGTGGGTACCATCACAACACGTAAAAGGCGGTATAGTTTGATCATCCATTTAGAATGGACCTGTTCTTGCTCGATAAAAAAACGCATTCTGCGTCTTTGGGCTCCTAGAATTAGCAGCGTATCATTCCAAGCAGTGTGAGCGCATACATAAACTGCAGGTGTTTCAGGGATGTTTTTCTTGCCTATAAGGGTAAGGTTGAAATGAAGACGAGACAAAACCATGCCTATAAAGCGACTTAGATAATCAAAAAACTGAAAGCCAATCACCAGAGATACCAGAAGTGTAATATTACCAACAATGACGAAGCCTTTGTCAGCTTTAAGTCCGGAAATTTCATTGACTAAGAACATGAGGCCTGAAGCTATAAGAACTCCAAGAAAGCTCATAAAATTTGTTGTGGCGACTATTTGGCCTCGGTATTGATTTGGACTGGTCACTTGAATATAGGAGTCGAGAGGAATTTGATAAACCCCACCAAAAAAACCTAAAAGGATCACTAAAAAAGGGATTACGTAGAAATGCGAGGAAAAAAAATCCAAAAAATAACAACAAATGGATACAGCAAGTCCAGCAATTGGAACCAGACCGAGCTCTACTTTTGGTCCGGATACTTTTCCTGCAAAAATACTTCCTGCAGCAATGCCGATAGCCATTAAGAGGAAAAGATACCCCCCTTGGTTATCAGAGAGATGCATAAATTCAACTGCAAAAGGAATTAAATTTAATTGTACATAAGCTCCTAAAAAGAGAAAGAATGCAGATCCGAAAATTGTCACAATGAGTGAAGGATGTTGTTTAGCAACTTTTAGGGTGTCCGAAATTTCCCGAAATATGCCTATTTTAAAGGATTTTGTAGATTCAGACGGGGGAGTGTATTCGATGCAAAAACTGGCAATTAACCCAATGATTGAAACTCCAACACAGAAGACTGCTCCTAAGGTGAAATTTCTGCCAACAAGATCAGGCAGGACGGATGCAAAGAATGTGCCTAAAATAATTGCAAGAAAAGTGAAAGACGATAGAAGACCGTTGGCTTTAGTGATCTTATCTGTGGAAACAATTTCTGGAAGAATTCCATACTTTGATGGGCCAAAGATGGCGCTTTGTGTGGCCATTAAAAATAAAATTCCGTATGAGCCCAGCTTGCTTTTATAATAAAATGCAAAAGCTCCGAGTATCATAATCATCAGCTCTAAAACTTTTGTTCCAACAATAATGTTGCGTTTGCTAAAGCGGTCAGCAAGAGTCCCTGAAGGTGTTGAAAACAATAAAAATGGTAAAACAAATAGAGCGCCGGTAGTTGCGAGAATGTTATATTTTTGATCAACTCCTTCAATATCAATAAATAAATAGACGATTAACAATTTAAAGATGTTATCATTGAGAGCTCCAGTAAATTGAGTCACATTTAAATAGGTAAACGATGAAAGGCGGCGAATGAATGATCTTAGCATAGGGGGCTGCTCAAGTTTAGGATTTAAGGGGCTTATATACCATGCGCGGCCGCACGTGGTATACTACGGGGAATAGCAAAACTCAAAACTCTGGAATTCTGTTTTTTCGAGTTTTGCAACTCCCTCTTAACTTTGTACATTAATCTGTCCAAGTCCTTTATATTACCAGATTTATAAATTCAACGCATTCCACATTTTTAGGTGTATTGTCTTTCTCTTTTATTGGAAAATTGCTACAATATTGGCTTGCAGATTATTGCGCAAAGGAACCAATTGCGTTTTTTGTGTGCAGTATAAAGTTAGGAGAAGCTATGTCACAGGCTTTATGTAAAGCGCGCATTATTGGTACTGGCGCTTTTTTGCCGGAAAAAATTTTGAACAATGCTGATCTTGAAAAGCTTGTTGATACCAACGATGAATGGATTTCCAGCCGGACAGGAATTAAAGAACGGCGCATTGCAAGTGCGGAGGAATTTACCTCAACTATGGGGGCCGCAGCTGCCGCAAAAGCCCTTGAAGCTGCTAAGGTGAATGCTAGTGACGTGGATCTTGTTATTGTTGCAACGATGACTCCAGATTATCCATCGTCCAGTACTGCGGCAATTATTCAGCACCACATTGGGGCTACGCATGCTGCTGCTTTTGACATTCAAGCTGCATGTACCGGCTTTCTTTACTCCTTATCAATTGCTAAGGCTTTTATCGAGTCGGGAATCTATCACAATATTCTGGTCGTGTGTTCGGAAAAAATGTCTACGGTTGTCGATTATACTGATCGAAATACCTGCGTTTTATTCGGTGATGGTGCTGCCGCCGTCGTTATATCGCATGAAGGGAAAGGTCTTACGATTGATTCTATTTGTCTTGGAGCTAATGGCGGCTTAGTCGATCTTCTGCTCATTCCTGCCGGGGGCTCAAGGCTTCCCGCGAGCGCAGAAACTGTTAGCGAAGGAAAGCATTATATCAAGATGCAAGGCAGAGAGCTTTTTAAGCAAGCCGTTAGGCTCATGACAGCATCTGCAAAAGAATGTTTAGATAAAGCAAGCCTAAAAGAAACAGAAATCGAATGGCTAGTTCCTCATCAGGCTAATGAGCGCATCATCAATGCAATTGCAAAAGAATTTGATATTCCTAATGAAAAAGTCTTTAAAACCCTTCACAAATTTGGAAACACTTCTGCATCCAGCATCCCTATTGCACTCGATGAATTAATAAAAAACCATGCAGTTGAATCAAAACATCATATTCTTATGTTAGGGTTTGGCGCCGGTTTGACTTCTGGTGCCATTCTTTTAACCCAGATGTAAGGGACTGCTATTTTCATTTAAAACCAATAGGCAATCTTCATGACGAATTCTAGTAAAATTGCATTTCTTTTTCCAGGACAAGGCGCACAGTATCCGGGAATGGCCAAGGATTTTTTTCAGGCTTTTGCGGTAGCAAGACAAACCTTTGAAGAAGCAGATGACCTACTTGGGCGTAAACTCTCCACAATAATTTTTGAAGGACCTGAAACGGAACTTACAGAAACTAAAAATAGCCAAGTTGGGATCTTTGTGGCTTCAATGGCAATTTTAAGAGTCTTGCAAGAGCAAATGCCAGATTTAAAACCTGCAGTTTGTGCTGGTTTAAGTTTGGGAGAGTACACTGCTCTATGTGCGTCAGGTAGACTAGGTTTTGCAGATACGTTGCGCCTAGTTGATCAACGTGGACGCTTTATGAATGATGCGTGTGAAGAGACTAAAGGGACTATGGCTGTCGTCCTTGGACTTGAGGGGCAAGAAGTTGAGGTATTAGTCAACCAACTTGCCATGCCTCACGACATTTGGTCTGCAAATTTCAATTGTCCCGGTCAAACGGTGATATCAGGAACGGCTAGGGGAATCGAACTCGCTACTGCAGCCTTAAAAACAAAAGGTGCTAAACGAGTCTTGCCTTTGCAAGTACATGGAGCGTTTCACAGCGGACTAATGGCTTCAGCAGAAAGGCGGTTAAAAGAATATATTCAAGCTGCGCTAATCAAAAACTCCGCTATTGAATTTGTGATGAATGTTCCAGGTGATTTTGTTAGCGACACAGAGGAAATAAAAGACAATCTTATTAAACAAGTAACCTTGCCTGTCCGTTGGGAACAAGGGATACGAAAAATGAAGCAAAAAGACGTTAAAACATTTGTTGAGATAGGCTGTGGCAAAGCTTTGTCAGGATTTAATAAGCGAATCATCGCGGATGGCATCAGTGTAAGTTTAGAAAAAATTTCCGACTTAAGTGCTATTGAAGAAATGAGGATACTATGAAAGATCTACTTTTAAATCAAGTTGCTGTTGTGACCGGTGCAACAGCCGGCATTGGCAAAGCTATTGCTTTGAAATTCGCCCTTTCCGGAGCAAAAGTTATACTTATTGGGACAAATGTTGATCGTGGTGAGACTGCGGTCAGCGAGATCCATGAGGCAGTTCCAGGAAGCACTGCTGAGTTTTTTCAAGTGGATGTGGCTGATCATGAAGCTGTTCGAGTGACTATGAAGGATATTTTGTCAAAATACGGCACTGTCGACATTTTGGTAAATAATGCCGGAATTACAAAAGATCGTCTTTTGGTAAGGATGTCAGAGATTGACTGGGATTCTGTCATGGATGTAAATGCAAAATCTTGCTATAATACATGTCATGCACTACTGCTTCCCATGATGAAAGCTCGAAAGGGCAAAATCATTAACATGAGCTCTGTTGTTGGACTTACTGGCAATCCTGCTCAGACTAATTATGCAGCTTCTAAAGCGGCTGTTATTGGTTTTACCAAAGCGTTAGCTAAAGAAGTGGCTTCTCGAAATATTTGTGTCAATTGTTTGGCTCCTGGCTTTATTGTCACGCCTATGACTGATGCACTGACAGAAGCCCAGAAAGAAGGCATATTAAGCAGAATTCCTTTAGCTCGCCTTGGCGACGTCGAAGATGTCGCAAATGCTGCACTTTTTTTAGCGAGCTCTCTCTCTGGCTATATCACAGGAACCGTTATTTCTGTGGATGGTGGAATGGCATTAGGGGGCTAGACAAAAAAAGAAAAATAAACTTAAATAAACACAAAAAAAGGATTTTTAAAATGTCAGTAAAAGAAGAAGTAATATCGATTGTCGCTGAACAACTTGGCCTCAATCAAAATGATGTATCTGTGTCAAAATCGTTTGTTGAAGATCTCAATGCCGATTCATTAGACCTTACAGAGCTTATCATGACTTTCGAAGAGCGTTTTTCTTGCGACATCTCTGAATCTGATGCTGAGCAATTGAAGACTGTTGGCGATGTTGTGGACTATATTGAAAAAGCTAAATCAGCTTAATAAGAAAGAGTGTCAAGCGAGTCCCTTCAAATCTTGAACTTATGATTTCATTGACTCTTATACTACGCGCAGCCAAAAACTGCAATTTAAAGCCGCGTGCAGTATAAACTCAGTAGTCGATTGAAATCATTTGGTCAAGTTCATATAGGATTATTAATGAGCTATGCCGCTAAGCCTAACGTTCGCATTGCCAATACCCAAGGATTTTGGGGGGATCGACCTACAGCGACAGCACAGCTTCTTAGACAGCTCCCAGATCTTGATTATCTAACTCTCGACTATTTGGCCGAAGTATCCCTTTCAATCATGGCAATTCAGCGTGAAAAGCAGCCTGAAGAGGGGTATGCTAAAGATTTTGTCGAAACTCTTCGATCCATAGCACCATTCTGGCTCAGCGGAAGCCGCATTAAAGTGATTACTAATGCAGGCGGGCTAAACCCTTTTGCATGCGCTATGGCGTGTCGCACATCGTTGGATGATGCAGGCTGTCAGAATATTAAAATCGGAGTCGTCGATGGCGATGACGTGCTTCCATTGCTTAGAAAGGGTCAGAGCGATCACTTTCAGAATTTAGACAGTCATGAACCTCTTGAATTAATCAAAGGGAGGCTAATGACTGCAAATGCTTATCTAGGTGCTTCCCCCCTAGTATCTCTATTAAAGTCAGGTGCCGATGTAATCATCACTGGCCGTGTTGCAGACCCGAGTCTTACTGTCGCTCCATGCGTCGCACATTTTGATTGGGAGTTGACTGATTATGATAAGATTGCCCAGGCGACTGTTGCGGGGCATTTACTTGAATGCGGCACCCAAGTCACAGGCGGTGTTTCAACAGATTGGCTCTCCAAATTCATTTCTATTCAAGATGTTGCGAGAATGGGATTTCCATTTGTCGAAATGTGCTCAGACGGAACGTTTATTATTAGCAAGCCACCTGAAAGTGGGGGAAGGGTAGATGAGAAAACAGTTAAAGAGCAGCTACTTTATGAAATTGGAGATCCTTCGGCTTATTTAAGTCCTGATGCTGAGGTTTCATTCCTTGGAATCCAATTAAACGATTTAGGCGACAATAGGGTTCAGATTTCCGGGGCAAGAGGAAAGGCCCCTTCAAGTACATACAAAGTTAGTGCAACATATACGGATGGATTTAAAGCTGAAGCCATGCTTGCAATTTTCGGCTCAGAAGCAAGTAAAAAAGCTAAGCTTTGCGGAGAAATCATTTTACAACGTGTAGCTGATGCCGGTTTTGTATTGGAAAGATCTCATATTGAATGTCTTGGGACCGGAGATGTGGTTGGAAGAGTTGTTTCAAATGGCGGAGAGTTCTCGCTAGAATGTGTGCTCAGGGTTGCTGTAGCAGATTCGAGACGTGAGGCCCTTGAATGTTTTGTTAGAGAAATTGCACCTCTAGTAACGAGTGGACCCCAGGGGGTCACTGGATATACTTCTGGGAGGCCCCATATCAGACAAGTTTTTGGCTATTGGCCTTGCCTTATTGAAAGATCTAGAGTTGTACCCAGCGTACTTACCCGGATGGTGTAATATGACTGCTAAATTAATTCTCACAGAGCATATTGGAGAAGTGAGCTGCATCACCCTCAATCGTCCATCCAAACGAAATGCATTAAATATTGCCCTCTTGGATCAGCTTTGTGATGCAATTTACGATGTGGGAAGAATGACAAGCCAGCATGTACTCGTTATTACCGGGGCTGGCCCTATTTTTTGTTCCGGAATGGATCTAAAGGAAGCTTCCGAGCCTGAAAACCTCAATTCTCTAGCCAATCTTATTGCTAAAGCCCTGACCGGAATTTACACATCCCCTTTAGTTACGATTGCAGCTGTCAATGGAGCTGCCATTGCAGGGGGCGCGGGATTGATGTCAGCTTGTGATTTTGCCATTGCGACCTCAGATGCAAAGATTGGCTATCCGGAAATAAAGCATGGTCTAGTTGCGGCGCAAGTTGCAACACTACTTGTTCGTCAAGTTGCATGGAGAACCGTTCGAGAGCTATTGCTTTTAGGGGAACTTATTGATGCTAATCGCGCGCTTGAGATAGGTTTGATAAGCCGTGTAGTGTCTCCAGATGAACTTATGACGCAGGCTCTTCAGCTTGCGAATCAGGCTGCAAAGAATGCTCCGGATGCCGTGGCAGAGACAAAAAGGCTGCTGGCTGCCTTGGAGCCCCATTCATTCAATGATCATTTGAGAATGGCTATAGGTATACATCGGAAAGCAAGGCGTTCTAGTTCAGCTAGCAAAGGAATTGCAACATTTCTTAATAGAAAGAAAAATTTGTAATTGCTTAATGTGACCTGCTGCGTCTCGCAGAGGCTGTGAAAAAATTCGAAATAATGCAGCAGTTAGGCGAAAGTTGCAGCTGATGTAATTCTTGACGACGTCGTAGCTATAGCTACGACCGAGAAGAGAAGTGCGTCAGAT
>JACCRY010000081.1 GCA_013813265.1 Parachlamydiaceae bacterium | reverse complement strand
GGCTGAAAAGTTGCATCTGACGCACTTCTCTCCTCGGTCGTAGCTATGGCTACGACGTCGTCAAGAATTGCATCAGCTGCAACTTTCGCCTAACTGCTGCATTATTTCGAATTTTTTCACAGCCTCTGCGAAACGTTAGGGCAAGTGGTCTAATAGGGTCAGAAAAAATAGCTGAAAGGAGGCATATATGCCTTCAGATAAGCTACGCGATTGCCTTGGTAAGATGCGATCCAAAAAAAGTTCTTTAAAGTTAAGTTTTTACTTTGGCCGAAGGAGGCGACTACTTTTGAAGCAGCCGCCTTAGTGTCCTAGATAAGATTATTTGAGTTCTTGTTCTGCAAATATTTGAATTGCTTCTGCCATAAATTCTGGCAGTTGCGGATGATAAGATTCGTAGACTTTCTTTAGCTCGCTTTCTACAATAAATTGGCCATGGCCCGAATAAGATTCTTTTGTTGGCGTCCAGTATTTCTTCAGCCATAAATAGTGGCGTCGAATAATGCGCTGGACTTCTTGCGAACTAGCTTTGATCTTTTTTTCAATCATTTTAGTCATATCTTGGCAAATCTGGTCAAATTCCTTGTTGGACTTTTCCCAATCAGATTTGGTCCAATCTTTAACATTTTTATGGCTTTCGGCAATGGAGGCTTTAACTTTTTCTCCAAAACGGTCTATAAGTTGTTTTTCAAACTCAGCTTGCTTTTCTTTGCTAAATCCGGAAAAAATTTCTGACTCTTTCATTTTTTTGGTTCCTTTTAAATGTTCTAGTGTATTGTCAATGGTTTTAATTAGCTTTCGAGTTCTTTCCAAGTTTTTCATCAAAACTTGTCGATGTGAACTTAAAGCAACGATTTTATCAAAATCGCCTCTTCCCAGAAGTTGTTGAATCAGCTTGAGCTCGAATCCAAGCTCTCTAAAAAAAAGAATCTGTTGAAGGATCAACAGGTGTTCCTCTTCGTAATGCCGATATCCATTGGACGCATAATAAGCTGGCTTTAGAAGCCCGATCTCATCATACCAATGCAGTGTCCGGACACTGACTCCTGAAATTTTAGCTAACTTCGTAACCGTGTAAACCATTGTTTTATCTCCTTAATATCCCTCTGATTTTAAAGGATGCCCTCATAATAGGAAATGACGTAACGTGAGGGTCAAGCTTTTTTTTCTTGCGTATGGATTAATGCATCGTATAGTTTTAAGAGTCTAGAAACACAGCTTTCAGTTGGTCTTAAAGTACATATCGAAAAAATTATCAAATGAGGAAGTATGTCTTTAACCATTATTCTTGCCGGAGTTCCTGGAAGCGGTAAATCTACTGTCTTGCAAGAAGCTGTAAAATTGTTTCCAAAATTGGTCGTGATTAATTATGGGGATATGATGCTTAAAGAGGCATTTTCGCAGAATATAGATAAAGATTCTTTAAGAAAATTACCGTTAAGTCAACAGCAGAAAATTGGAATAGAAGCTGCAAGAAGGATGGCATCAGAAATGCCTGAAGTTTCTTGTATTGATACTCACGCTATGATCAAGACGCCCTTTGGATATTGTCCGGGCATTCCTGAAGAAGTGATTAAAATACTCAATCCAAACGTCATTGGAATGTTAGAAAGCCCCGCTTCCCTTATTTACGAAAGACGTAAATTTGATGAAACGAGAAATAGGGATCAAGAAAGCCTAGAACAAATTGAATACCATCTGCAAATAAGTCGTTCGTTTTTGGTAGCTTGCATCGCATTTTCGGGCGCTTTGTATGCGCCTATACAAAATCATGGTGCCCCATCTGATGGAGCAAAGCAGTTAATTACTCTAATTCAGTCTTATGAGTAACCTTTGCCAGTGAAACAGATTTACTGCTTTTCGAGTTTTTGAGGGGATAATCGAAATTGCTGTGCAGCTCAGTATTATGTGCCGCAACGTAATCGAAAAATTATATCCCCGAGTTCTTTGTGCCCTCTGCGCCTTTAGCTGCTTCTTTGCGTTAAAAAACAATCAAGTTTTCCACTTAGATAGAATTAGAGGTTTAAATTACCCTAAAGTGTTTATCGAAAAAAACTTAACGGGCAGTGAACTAAATTAATTTTTTTTTAACGCAAAGAAGCAGCAGAAGGCGCAAAGGGCGTAAAGAAAATGTAGAGAATAAATTTGCGCCGCAACCACCATTGCAACTCTGAATTCCCCTTTTTGGGTGGACTCACATGACTTTTTTGGTCTTTAGTCTTATCAGCTGACTCGACAGGAAGGAGGCAATATTTCTGATTCAATCCTGAATTATGCAAAAGAATAAAAAGTAAAGTTGTTGCGATAGAGACTTATCGCTCTTGCCTGCTTTTCAAATGAAAGCGACGTCCTGCAATTTGAACTTGCACAAATATATATGTAGCTACACTTTCTTGTTAAATTTATTGTCTTAAAAATACTTTTAAAGTATGTCTGTTGTAAGGTTTTAACAAATTTTTTTGAGAATTATTATGCATAAAACATTTTTGCTTGGCCTCTCACTTTTATGTTTGGCTTTTGCAGCACTACAAGGCGAGAATGTAGTACTTAAATGGAATGAGGCAGCTCTTACGGCAATTTCCTCGGCATCGCCACCTACTGCACCTACAGTGGGTGCTAGGGCTTTAGCTATTGTACATACAAGCATCTTTGATGCATGGGCTGCTTATGATAAGAAAGCTATTGGAACAGGATACGGGGATCTTCTCAGAAGGCCTTCTAGTGAATTCACAAAGCAAAATAAAAAAGAAGCCATCAGCTTTGCCGCTTTTAGGGTACTCGTTGACCTTTTTCCTGCCCAAGAAACGTTGTTTAGAAACTTGATGATAGATTTAGGCTACGATCTTGACGATTTATCTACAGATGTCACTACACCCGTTGGGATTGGAAACGTTGTTGCAGCAAATATCCTTCTCTTTAGACATGAAGACGGCGCTAACCAACTAGCAGATGAACCAAATAGTGGTGTAAATCCTTACTCCGATTATACAGGATACCAACCCGTGTCCCCATCCGATCCAAACTATTGGCAGCCTATTGGTCCACAAGCATTTGTCACTCCACAATGGGGCTTAGTAATTCCATTTGCACTTAAATCCGGTAATGAATTTCGACCTACATTAGCTCCTGCTACTTATCCTAGTAAAAGATACACGCATCAAGCAGAGGCCTTAATAAAGTTAAGCGCTAATTTAAATAATTTAACCAAATCTATTGCTTCTTACTGGGCAGATGGACCTGGTACAGTGACCCCACCAGGCCACTGGAACGAATTTGCGCACTTTGTATCGCATAGAGATCATCATTCTTTAGATGATGATGTCAAACTCTTTTTTGCATTAGATAATGCGTTGCTTGATGCAAGCATCGCCTCATGGGATGCCAAAAGATTTTATGACTATGTACGCCCGATTAGCGCTATCCGTTTTCTTTTTGATGGGGTTCTAATCGAAGCTTGGGGAGGAGCTCGTGAAGGGACCCAAGCAATTTTAGGTCAAAACTGGCAGCCTTATTTTTCGACACCGCCATTCCCTGAATGCGTGTCAGGGCATAGTACGTTTAGTACAGCTTCTGCTGAAGTTCTTAAAAGATTTACAGGCAGCAATCATTTTGGCAACTCAGCTGTTGTCCCAAAAGGATCTTTGGAATCTGGTTGTTCTCCTACCAAAAATGTTAAACTTTTTTGGGAGACCTTTTCCGAAGCTGCTGCCCAAGCAGGGATATCACGTCGATATGGGGGAATCCATTTCAAAGATGGAGATCATCAAGGGCGCAAATTGGGGAGAAAAATTGGCGAAAGAGCCTTTAAAAAAGCCTTTTACTATATCAATGGTGGCGATTGCAACTAAATGCTATTTCTCTAATGTTAAATTGCAAAGTTAGGCTTAGAGACAAAGGGCGATGGACTACGCCAATATATTGCCTTAGGATCTAATTTTTCAGGCTGTAGGCCTTTAAATTAGATCACAAAGACATGTTTTTATGTGGACCAACCTCCATACTAAGGGGTAGAAGCATAAAATTTATGAAGACTTTTAAGTTCGGCAAGTACTTCTTCTAAATTGGCCCTTTCATTTTCGATGGCCTTTTTTTCGTCTTCGCCTAATTCCAAGATCAATTCTAGATGTTGATTTTTAAGTTCTATGTTTTTAACTAGATTCTCTTTAAGAGTTCTGTAATTACAAGTAAAATAATTTTTAAGTTTTTGGTGATTAACTTTTGCTTTGTCTGCTAGTAGAGATATCTTTTCTTCAGCCGAGGGCACTAAATTAAAAGACCCCAAAGTTAATAAGGCACCAACGAATACCCCCACAAGAGGAATTACATCAAGATAAGCAATAGAAAAAAGCAACACGGGTGGTAAGACAAAGACAAAAAGGGCAACAATTCCTACCGTTAAAGCTACTAGTGAAACTAAAATTAATGTGATGCTTAATGCTTTAAAAACAGTTTCATTTAATTTTAATTTGTTAAGGTTAGTCACTGAGTTAGTAATTTTTTTTATACTTTTATCAAGACTCTTTACACTTAAAAATTCCTCTTCGGTATCTGGAATATTTTTATGAATCGTCGAAAAAATTTTAGCGGCCTTTTCTGATAGTACAGGCACTGATGAAAGAATAGTATTCCCTTTAGAAGTAATACATTCTGGCAAATAATCAATGATACCTAGCACATTTATGTTTTTTGAAACATCCATCTTAGTTCCTTTTTTATTATTAATTTTTAAATATTTTTAGTTGCAAAATTTTAGTTGCTGTATCTTAAGAGATGATTTTAGCATAAATGATAATTAAATACAATTATTTATAATTAATTTGTTAATTAATTATATGTGAAAAAGCAAATTGTGCATCAATTTATTTATATGAATCTTTTTATTTTATTGAGAAATAAGATTGTGCACATCACTGGTTTGTTGTGCAAATGGATAGCAATTTCGCACTAAAGCGTGCAAAAATTGCTTAAATATATTAAATCTTCTTCTTTAAATGAAACTAAAAAAACCTTTTATACATGAGATGAAATGTCTGGATGCAATTTGGCATAAACCCTTAAATATTCGGCAACACTCCAAGCTTGGGCAAAGCAACCTCGAGCATGAAATGGATCTTCCGCATCAAAAATTTCACTTATTGTGCCTGCACAATGATCATCAATATGATTTTCAAGATGAATTAAGAAATCTTTCGCCTCCTCTAACTTATCTGGATATACTTTTAGCCATGCATCTACAAAAGGTCCTATTAACCAAGGCCAAACAGTGCCCTGATGATAGGCTGCATCCCTTGCCCATAAATTCCCATCATAGGAACTTTTATAGTCTGGATGAGAAGAGGCAAGAGTTTTTAGTCCATACTTCGTTAAAAGCTCTTTATGAGCAATATCAACAACCGATTGCCATCGATTATTTTGTAGAATAGGGAAGCGTAGGGAAATGGCAAGGATCTGATTTGGGCGGAGCGCCGTATCAGGTGTTCCTTCAAAATCTATCACGTCATATAGATAGCCACCAGATTCGAACCAAAATTTCTCATTGAACGATTGGTAACAAAGTTTCGTAATATCGTTCGTAACGCCAGTCCAAAGCTCCATTAATTTTAGCGCATTGTACCAAAGTGCATTAATTTCGACGTTTTTTCCTCGACGAGGAGTGACCACCCAATCTTTAACTTTGGCATCCATCCAAGTCAATTGGTAACCCTCTTCTCCTTGTATTAACAACCCATCTGAGGGGTCAACTTTAATTCCAAAAAGCGTTCCCTTAAGATGACGTTCAATAATATGTTGAAACTTGGGTATCATAAATTCTAGAAAATCATCATCTCCAGTCAAGGTGACGTAACGATCTACAGCATGAAAAAACCATAAGGTTGCATCAGCGGTATGGTAGAGTCCCTGGCTTTTTCCATCTGGAAACATATTTGGAATCAGACCGTCACGAATATAAAATGCAAAAGTTCTTAAGATTGATTTAGCAATTTGGGGTCTTCCAGTCGTAAGGGTTAGACCTTCCAAAGAAATCATCGTATCGCGTCCCCAATCAGTAAACCAAGGGTATCCTGCAATAATAGAGCATGGAATTTCACCCAATGCTTTTAATCGTACTGCATCATTTTCTCGACTGATAGGTGTTATGATAAATTGATCAGCTGCCAGAATTAATTTATTTGCTGTTTTAGAATAAGAAAGTGGATTTGCAGCTTTCAAAAGAGATTTTTGTCTTTGCTTTTCGGCTATCAAAGCTTCGTAAGGGTTCATTGCTTCTAAAGTTTGCCATTCTTCAGTTGAGATAGTGTAAGTAATTTTTTCCCCTGGTAAAAGATCCGTTAAAAAATATCCAGGACTTATTAAAGAACCAAAATATTCATAGCCACGCCTTTCTTCAATTTCATAAAAAACTTCATCTAATCTTTGTGAATCGATACAAAAAAAGGATTTTTTATCACTATCGAATTTTAGGCTTGGAAAGGGGGCCTTTGAAATTTCATAGCCTAGCTTATGCGATTGAACAATATAATCATCTTCAAGTTGTGCATTGACTTCCAGCTCTGTTGGTCTAAAATTTAAATAAGGACGCCATTTTATTTTTATGGGTTCTTTAGAAGTTAAATCGTAACTTATATAGGTCGTATTTTGTCCATGTGACATCCAAATTCTTTTTTCAAGTATGTAACCATTCACATGGTAACGCCAGACCGGAAGGTTCTGTTCAAGTTTAAATTCAATTTCTTCAGAAGAAACATATTCGTTCTTTTCCTTTAGGCGTAGATGAGATAAGCTCACTTCGCGGTTGTCGGGCAGAATGATGGAATCTGCAAGATAGTTAAGCATCACAGTTCTACCAAAGGGGGCTTTCAATGCAGCAACTAAAAGTGCATTGTATTTCCGCATGGGGGCTCCACCTAATGATCCACAGGCATATCCACCAAGACCATTTGTCACAATCCACTCTTGATAAAGCAGGCGTTCATCAGAAGAAAGTAATTTAGTTGGGTTGTCTCTCATAAATCTTTTCCCTTTTTCCTTCTTTTTTTATAGTTCCGAGTACAACTGTTGAGTGAGCAGGAAGCCTCCAAGTAGGAGTTAAAAGCGAAGGTGTCCCTTCTCCCCCATACTCAATTGATTCTGTTGACAAGATTATTTCCCAATCAACATTTTCCCCTGCAAATAAAAGGGGCTCTGGACCAGGTTTTAGATCAAGATCGATCCCAAAATTAATAAGCAATAATCTGTCTCCATTTTCTTTTCCAAAAAATCTAATTAAAAAGGCATCAGTTCCTAAAACAGCTCCATCCATCACAATATTTCTAAGCTGTTTAAAAACAGGATCTTTTTGACGCAATGCGATTAAATCACAGTAAAGTCGATAGAGTTCTTTATTTTTTTCACGTTCAGTAAAGTCTAATTTACATACAGAAAATGACATTAAATCAGAAGGGTCAGGGAATTGATCTGAAATTGGATTTTTAGTTCTTAGTCTTGAAAATTGAGCCAAAAATTGGGTTCGTCCTTTTTTTATCAGTAAATTTAAATCTTCTTTGTGATCAGCAAAATAAAAGAATGGAGCTGATGAACCAAATTCTTGTCCTTGAAAAAGCAAAGGTGTGTTTGGACCTAAGAGAAGAAGAGTAGATATTGCTTTATAATTTCCAGGATCTGAAACTTGATGCATCCGCTTTCCATTTCCCGAGTTAGCAACTTGATCATGATTTTCAATAAAAATAATAAAAGAAGATGAGGGTTGATTTAAAGTCGGACTGCCCCGTCCTTTTTTTTGCCAAGTATAGTATTGCCCTTGATAGAGATATCCGTATTTTAAAGCAGAAATGAATTCTTGAGGACTGCCGAGGTAATCAGTGTAGTAGGCTTCACGTTTTCCTTTAAGGCGTACACAGGCGCTATGGTGGAAATCGTCATTCCAGACGCCATCAAACTGGTAACCATCTTCTTCATATTTTTTCAAAAGTGTAACATCTTGGGTCTCATCTTCCCCAATGACAATGATGTTTTTATCAGCGCTAGCAGATCTTGCCGCTCTTGTCAAAGCAGCCAAAATGTGTTCTTTGCTTTTACAATAAAACCATGGTGTTGCGTCGACTCTTAATCCATCAAAATGAAATTCTTCAATCCAATATTTGGCATTTGTCAGAAAAAACTCTCGCGATGAGGGATGGTCAAAGTTAATTGCGTCTCCCCATTCATTTATTTCTTCAGGATTTAAATACTTATTTGTGAATTGAGTGATGGTATTTCCTTCAGGACCAAAATGATTGTACACAACATCTAGGATTATCCCAATTTTTAAGTTGTGACATTCGTTAATTAAAGATTTTAAATCATCGGGAGTTCCATAATTATGAAAAGGTGCGAATAAATTCACTCCATCGTACCCCCAGCCAAAGTGACCCGGAAACTCACAAATTGGCATCAGCTCAATTGTCGTGATTCCTAGAGTGGCTAAGGATGAAAGTTGAGAAATTGCTGCTTTAAAAGTCCCTTCTTTCGTAAATGTCCCTATATGCATTTCGTAAAGGATTTGGCCTTCGAGGGACACACCAGGCCATGATCGATCTGTCCATTCAAAATGTGGATCTATAATACTTGAAGGTCCTTCAACGCCATAAGGTTGAAATCGCGAGGCAGGATCTGGAAGCCCCTTTTCACTATCTCCTAAACAATATGAATATAAATCTCCTGGAAGCATTTTTGGAACAAAAACGGAAAAATAGCCCCCTCTTTCGCTTTTGAGGGGAAGAGATTCGAATTTTCCTTCTTTTTTTTCTAAAACAATTTTAACTTTTTTGTGATCGGGCGCCCAAACTCTAAAGTGTACGCCATTCGCATAATACTCAGCCCCAATTGGATAACGCCGTTTTTTTTTCATATGATCCCCTCTAGAGCTGTACAAATCAAACAATAAGTTTTGATATAACTTTTACAAGTTGTCCAACTCATTTCATTTTGTTCGAATTTTCGGAAATTAAAGACAAAATCAAAGAAAGGTAATCCCTTAAATGCCTTGTAATGAGAAATTTTTCACGAACATGTTCTCTGCCATTAGAACCAAGTAGTTGGCATTCTTCAGGATGTTGTAATAAATGACTGATTCTAGAAGCCGCTTCTTCAGGGGTGTTCACAACAAAACCTGTTTGACCATTGATCAATTGAAGCTTAATCCCACCTGTATTGCCACCGATGACAGGCTTTCTTTTCCATAGTGCCTCAGTCACGGTCAATCCAAAACCTTCTCTTAAAGATTTTTGCAAAACAATTGTGGCGGCTCTTTGCAAGGCATTGATCGTTCGATGTGCATCATTAGAAAGCAACAATACAAAAATATTCGGATCTCCATCAGCCGCATTTCTTACTTCATTTAAAACCAGATCACCTTCCGGATCATCAGACGCCCCACCACCCACCAAAACAAGTTGAACTGTCGAATTGATTTTTTGAATTAACCGGTAAGCTTTTATAACCCCTAAAGGATCCTTAAAACGGTCATAACGAGAAACCTGAAGAATAATCGGATGCGTGGGATCTATTTTGAATAGGTCATAAACATTATCGATTTCTTTTTTTTCAAGCTCACAGTTTTTATCAGTTAAAGGATCAATACTTGGCGGAATGGTAAAGACTGGATGTGGGGAGGGATGAGTAAACTCGGCTAAAGAAAAAATGGATGCGTCAAACTGATTAATGTATTGTTTAAGATACTTCCAAACATCTTCGTTGGGCGAACTTGTATCTATGTGACAGCGCCAGATCCACTTTCCCTTTCGCTGAGGTGTAAATGCAATTAAAGGGAGGGGCTGTGGATCATGGATGATCACAATATCAGCATGCGTAAGAATGTCTTTTAGTCTTTCTGCATTTTGCTTATTTATTTCTTCATACTGTTGAATTTGTAATGTTGAAGGAAATTCATTAAGGCCTTGAAGAGCATTATGAAAAATTTTTGTACATTGGAAAAATTCTTGGGAACCTTCTAAGATTTCCCAACGCGTATCAATTCCAAGAGCTTGAGTCATAGGAATCATTCTTATGAGAATTTCTGCGACACCGCCCCCTGTCGCCGTTGAACTGACATGTACGATAGAGATCTTTTGCAACTGATTCGCTACTTGAAAAAGCTGATCAATAGCCTCTGGGCCAGCAAATTTCTTGTAGTCTTCAAAAATATTTTTATTCATAAATGCCTTCTGTTAAAGTGGGCTGTAAAGACTAAAAGTATTATGCTCACTCTGCTAATTTAATAATTATTGCTCCCAATCCTCTACATAGGTTATTTGTTATTTTTAAGAATAAACTAAGATAAGTGTCTATTTTTTTACACTACTCCAAGCCTTATTTAATTGTACAGAAACAGAACAAGCCTAGTACACCATGTCATTTAAATTGTGGGGTTGGGCTGCGTCAAAGCCCCGGGGTTGCAACAAAAAAAATGGGTTCATATGCCCATATTAACTCATTTTTTTTTGCAATCGCGGCAGCTTTCACGCTAGCCCAACCCCACAATTTAAATGACATGGTGTACTAGATTGACATTGGGATCAAATAATTTCTACGGGGTAAAAATATGAAAATATTTCCAGGTCAACCTTATCCTTTAGGAGCAACTTATGACGGAGCAGGAACAAATTTTTCTCTCTTTTCTGAAATCGCAGATAGAATTGAGCTTTGTTTTTTTGATGCAGAAGGCAATGAAACGCGCATTGATTTACCAGAGATGACAGGGTATTGTTGGCATGGCTATGTCCCAATGATCGAACCAGGTCAAAGATATGGATATAGAGTTCATGGGCCTTGGGATCCATCAGAAGGCCATCGTTGCAATCCCGCTAAACTATTAATCGACCCTTATACTAAAGCAATCGACAGACACGTTCAATGGAATGAAGTCGTTTTCCCTTATACTTTCAATGATTCTCCTGATATTCGGAGTGATAGTGACAGCTCTCTTTTTATGCCCCGGTGCATTGTCCATCAACCCCATTTTGACTGGGGCGGAGATCGCAGATTGCAACATTCCTGGCAAGAAACAATCATTTATGAGTTAAATGTTAAAGGCTTCACTTCAGACAGTATTGATATTCCTATTGAGTTGCGTGGAACTTATGCAGGTTTAGCACATCCTATAGCTATAGACTACTTAAAAAAACTAGGGGTAACAGCTGTAGAGCTTCAACCTATCCATTATTTTATTCATGAAAAAACGCTGGAAGATCAAGGTCTACGTAATTACTGGGGATACAATACTTTAGGTTTTTTTGCACCCCATTGTGAATATGCATGCGATAAACGACCAGGCGCTGCAATCGCTGAGTTTAAGAAAATGATCATGAATTTACACCAGGCAGATATAGAAGTCATTATGGATGTTGTCTATAACCATACTGCGGAAGGAAACCATCTTGGTCCTCTTTTTTGTTTTAAGGGCATCGATAATGCTAGTTATTATCGCCTGATGGGGGATAAACATTATTACATGGACTATACCGGAACTGGGAATAGCTTAAATATGCGTCAACCCCATGTATTACAACTTATCATGGATTCTTTGAGATATTGGATTGTTGAAATGCACGTTGACGGTTTTCGTTTTGACTTGGCTTCTACTCTTGCACGTGAATTACACGATGTAGACCGTCTTTCAGCTTTTTTTGACATCATTCAACAAGATCCCGTCATCAGTCAGGTCAAACTAATAGCTGAACCATGGGATGTAGGTGAAGGGGGGTATCAAGTCGGAAATTTTCCTCCGGTATGGACTGAATGGAATGGGAAATATAGAGATTGT
This sequence comes from Parachlamydiaceae bacterium, assembly GCA_013813265.1. Taxonomy (GTDB): domain Bacteria; phylum Chlamydiota; class Chlamydiia; order Chlamydiales; family Parachlamydiaceae; genus JACCRY01. The sequence continues at coordinate 21,275 of JACCRY010000081.1, read as the reverse complement.
GTCAGGGACTTCTGGCGTGGTAAAGAGGAGACATTAGGGGAATTTGCATGCCGCTTTGCAGGGAGTGCTGATCTCTATGAAAATACCTCAAGGCTTCCATATGCGAGTATCAATTTTATCACTGCGCACGATGGCTTTACATTACAGGATCTTGTGTCATACGAAAAAAAGGCGAATGAAGCAAACGGAGAAAATAACCACGATGGCGAAAATCACAATCGTTCCTGGAACTGTGGTGTAGAAGGGCCAACTGATGATCAGGCTGTGATTAGCTTGAGAAATCGTCAGAAGTTGAATTTTCTCACTACTTTGCTTCTTTCTCAAGGGGTTCCAATGATATTGGCAGGCGATGAGATGGGGCGCACGCAACAAGGAAATAATAATGCCTATTGCCAAGACAATCAAATTTCGTGGCACGCTTGGGATAAAGTTGATTATGACCTTCTAAGTTTTTGTAAAAAGCTCATTCAATATCGCAAAGAACACATCGTTTTTCATCGACGAGGTTGGTTTGAAGGCAAACAGATTCCAGGCAGTTTAGTCAAAGATATCGCGTGGTTTACTACTGAAGGTAAAGAGATGATCGGATCAGATTGGGAAAATAAATCGACTAAGTCTTTAGGGGTATATTTAAACGGAGAAACAATTCCAAACCCTAACCTGCGCAGCGAGCCTGCTACAGATGATAATTTTTACATCATTTTTAATGCGCATGATGGTCCTTTAGACTTCACTCTTCCAGGTCCTGAATGGGGAGATGTTTGGTTTAAAGATCTGGACACCTTTAAGGGATGGCCCGTAATTGCAGAAACAGTTAAATGTAGAGAAAAAATTAGAGTCGAACCTTATTCCATGGTAGTACTTCGACATGCTTCATGAACCTATAGCGACGTACAGATTGCAGTTTAAAGGGGACTTTGGTTTCGAACAAGCAGCTGAAGTTGCTGAATATCTTTCTAAACTAGGAATTAGTCATCTATACGCTTCTCCTTATTTACAAGCAGTTAAAGGGAGCAATAATGGGTACAACATCGTTGATCCAAGCCATGTAAATGATGAACTTGGGGGTGCACAGGCCCATAAGCGTTTCTGCCAAAAATTACACAGTTTAGGCCTTAGCCAAATGATCGATATCGTTCCAAATCATATGGCAATCCCAGGGATAGAAAATCCATGGTGGTGGGACGTCTTAAAAAATGGTCCTTCAAGCAGATATGCAGATTTTTTTGATGTAGATTGGGATTCTTCAGAAGATCGTTGGCCGAATAAAGTGCTTTTGCCTGTGTTAGAAGATCATTATGGGCGTGTACTTGAAAATGGCTTACTATGGATATCTCATCAGGAAGGCGTTTTTACATTGCACTATCAGGACAATACTTTTCCTATCGACTCTTCTAGCCTTGTTGAGCTCCTTAGTAGAGCTGCAAGTAAATACAGCTCTGATCTTCTACTCTTTCTTGCCGAGAGTCATGCCAGGCTTCCACGCCCCACAGTAACATCTAGGAAGGCAGTCGAGCTACGCCATAGAGATAAGGCATTACTTTTAAATTTGCTGACAAGGCTCTGTAATGATGAACAACAAATAGCTGATGCAATAGACGAAGAAGTCATGCGTATAAATAGCGATCCAAATGCTTTGGATTTGCTACTAGAACAACAAAATTACAGACTAGCTTTTTGGAAAACTGCGTGTAGAGATTTGGGGTATAGGAAATTTTTTGATATAAAAGAATTAGCTGGATTAAGGATTGAAGATATTGAAGTTTTCAACGCAATTCATGCTTTAGCTCTTGATTGGATGCATAAAGGTTGGGTTCATGCACTGCGCATTGACCATCCTGATGGATTGGTAGACCCAACCGAATATTTTGATAGATTGCGTGAGAAGTGCCCAAAGGCATGGATTATTGCTGAAAAAATTCTTATGCCTGGTGAAAAACTGCCTGTAAAATGGCCTATTCAAGGGACTACCGGATATGATTTTCTCAACCTTACCAGTGGCCTTTTTATTGACTCCAAAAGTGAAACTCAGCTAACACAGATCTATGAGGATTTTGTTGGAGAACAAATCAATTATCCGACTGTAGTTAACACCTGTAAACGGCTAGTGCTGACAGATTTGCTAGGGAGTGAGCTAAATAGGCTTACTAACCTTTTCGTGGCTATATGTGAGAAACATCGTCGTCATAGAGATTACACTCGGCATGAGCTGCACGAGGCCTTACAAGAGACTGCAGTGTATTTTCCGGTGTATCGCACCTACTTATCCTCTTCAACGCTTGTGCGTGAAGAAGATGAGGGTTATATTAATTTGGCAATTGAAAAGGCAATGACCGAACGCCAAGATTTAGATGCGGAGCTTTTTCAATTTCTTAAGGAACTGCTCCTGATGCGCATCGAAGGTAAACTAGAAAGTGAACTTGCAAAACGTTTTCAACAATTAACAGGACCGGGGATGGCCAAGGGGGTAGAAGATACTGCTTTTTACCGCTTTAATCGATTTATAGTTCTCAATGAGGTAGGGGGGGCTCCTGAACGATTTGGAACAACTTTGAAAGAATTTCATGAAGCGTGTAAGATTGCTCAAGCTCAATATCCACTCAGGATGTTAGCGACTACAACTCACGATGCAAAACGCAGCGAAGACGTTCGCGCACGTCTTGCTTTGATTTCTGAAATTCCTGACCGTTGGAGCCAAGTTGTCAATCGATGGGCCCATCATAATAAATCTCATCGCCAAGGAAATTTGCATGACCCAAATAGTGAGTATTTTTTATATCAAACCCTTGTCGGAGCTTGGCCAATCAATCTTGACCGCATAACGCAACACATGGAAAAATCGGCTCGTGAGGCCAAAGTTTACACTACATGGGCTAAGCCAAACGAAGTTTATGAGCTTAATTTAAGTAAATTTATTACCGCAATAATGAACGACGTCCTATTCCTTAAAGATCTTGAAAGTTTTGTTCAGGGATTGGTACGCCAAGGATGGCTCAATAGTTTAGCGCAAACTCTTATTAAACTGACAGCCCCCGGAATTCCAGATATCTATCAAGGAACAGAGTTATGGAACTTAACTCTTGTGGATCCAGATAATCGTACAACTGTAGATTTCAACTTACGCCGAAATCTGCTTGAGAAACTTCACGACACTAACCAACCAGAAGAAATCATGAACATGTTGGATGAAGGACTGCCAAAGCTCTATCTCATTCAAAAGACATTGCATCTTCGGCAAACCCGCCCTGAACTCTTCGATTCGAAAGCCACTTATCAGCCCTTGTTTGCTCAAGGCTCCAAAGTCAATCATGTGATTGCATATACTCGTGGTGAAGAAGCCGTAACAATCGTTCCTAGGTTTCAAATGTCACTAGATGGGAAGTGGGCTAATACCCAATTAAAGTTGCCGAAGGGGAAATGGAAAAATATTTTTTCAGGTGATGAATTTGACGGAAATCTTATTTCCGTTGAAGATGTTCTATCACGATTTCCTGTGGGGTTATTGGTGAAAGTCAGTTAATCATATGAACCAATAGCAAGCAATGTATTCCTCACACTTAAATTTGTTAGGAAAGAGAGTTCCTAAAGAGTGGAAAATGTATTTCCATCCATTACAATTAACCGGGCCTTTCTTAGCAATGTCATTGATAGCTAGATAGAGCATCTTAAAAAGGGCTTGAGAAGAAGGGAAGACGGCTTTTGACTTCGTTACTTTTCGAATCCTCCTATGAAGTCCTTCAATTGCATTTGATGCGTACATTATCTTTCTCAGCTCATGAGGATAACGAAAAAATGTACATATATGCGTCCAATTACTCCTCCAAGTCCCCACTTCTTTCCAGTCAAGGACACATTGTTGGCCTTGTTGACCTCGATACCGGTAAACTTGCAGACAGAAGTTACCTAACAATGTTTGGGGAAGACTTGGCTTCAAACCCCTTATCCCCTTGGCGTTTTTGTGGAAAACGTCATGAAGCATCTGAGCTTGGCCTGATCGACTTTGGCTTCCGTTTTTATCACCCCAAATCTGCTCAGTGGCTAACGCAAGATCCTATAGGCGAAACTGATGGTCCTAACCTGTATGCATATATACGCAATAGCCCTACTTGTTGTATTGATCGATTTGGGTTGATAGGGGATGGACCTAGTTTCCAAAAAACATGGGCTGACATGAAAAATGGTTGGGGCCAAGGCAACGACTTTATTCTAGATAACCCATTAATAGCACACGATTTCATGGAGCAGCACGTGCACTAGGAGGCCTTACAGAATGCGCAGCTGGGGCTAGTTTGGCAACTGGAGGCTCGTGTACAGGGGTAGGCGTTCCAATAGGAGTAGCTATCTCTTGCCACGGTTTAGACAATTTCGTAACAGGCTATAATCAATTTATCTCTGGTCAAGTCCACGAGCCACTTACAGTTAAACTTTTGGAAAGGACTGGATTGTCGAATGGGACAGCATCAAATGCTAATGATGTCTTAAGCTTTGGTGGTACGACTACAGCTATAGCTGTAGCTCATGTAATGAGCTCTGGAATAAAAATGAGTTCCAGCGTAACATCACAATTGGCAGCAAAAATACCTAAGACTCCGACGCATCATCCTTGTAGTGACGTACTGATGTCTTCTTCAAGGCAAATTCAGGCAAAGTTCAAACATGCTGCAGATTTTGGTGTCTCAGGAACCTATAACAAAGCTAATGCTGCCAAGTTTAATGCTAGTATTAATCAACATATCAACAATCCTCATGTCCAAAAAATTCATGGAGCATATAGAGGTAACCCTGTCATTCATTACCTGGATCCAAAAACAGGTCTAAATATTATTTCAAGTAGGTCTGGAGAATTTATTAGCGGCTGGAGACTTAATTCTGTTCAACTGCAAAGCATTCGTGAACATGGAGGACTATAAGTAATGGAATCGAGCATGATCAATAATAGTGTGTGCCTAAAATTAAGCAATGATGAAACTATTATTTTGTTTGACTGGCTGAGTCGATTTAATGAATGCGATCATGCATCGCTCTTTCAAGACCAAGCAGAAGAGCGGATTCTTTTCGATATGGAAGCTATTTTAGAAAAATGTATGAACGAAATTTTTGATTCTGATTATAAACAACAGCTTTTGGAAGCGCGCGAAAAAATAAGAGATCATATGCACTAATTTGGATAATCAAAAGATAAAATCAGATCAATTTTATGAATTGATTTCTAAGATTCTGGTCTCCTGAGCTCTATACATACAAATAAATGATGTGGAAGTGGTCTCTTTGTAGGAGGTGATTTTGCTTATAGAGGAATAGGCTATTTCTAAGGGAAAATGGATATAGCTAAAATTAAATCTGAAATAACGAGTTTCTGGCCATTATTAAATATAAGAATTTTTTGCAACGATACTTAATACAAGTTTTGATAAGATACGGGTTTGACTGAATTGCTCTAATTAATTTTATGGAAAGAATTTCACATGTAGAAGGAAAGGGAGAAATTGAATCGTTTTAATTCTCAATGATTCTGAACTATCTTTTTTGAAAAAATTCTTTTGCAGAAGTTTAATGCAACCAATGAATGGAAATTTCAACACGTTTTTAGTCACGATAGAAGAGGCAAACAAAATTAGAGAAAAATTGAAAGGCTATGGAGCATAAAAATTATAATTTTAATATAGCGAAAGGAAGCGACAAAGTTTTAAGCATTTATCTAAAAAAGAACATTTTGACAAGCAATTAAGTCAACAACATTGAAAAGCATTTATAATTAACATTAATTGCTGAAGAACACGAAAAATAAGGAAATATTTACAATTCAAAAAGAGGGTGGCATATTGTTCCTAAGTATCCATGATCAATAAATATAGTGATTTATGAAAGTAATTCCTAATATAGACCAGATAAATCGAGCTGATCTCATATTGTCTGCAAATAGAGCATTACAATGTGAAATTAGACCAAATATGAGGCGTATTTCTGTCGAATTTCGCAGAGAAGAAAAAAAATCATTGTATTTTTCTTTTATGATACACCTCCATCTCAAGGGTTTCCTGAGTTATCTGCTAAATTATCTTCACCTCCTTGATAAAATCTTTTTAACCATTTATAACACTTTTTTAGTGCAGATAATGTCACCCATGTTCTTAGATATAATGTTACCTGTGTTTCTGTTATGGATCTTTCAGTGGAAAGTTTTTTTAATGATGTGTAATGTTACTTTTGACTTGACTGTTTTAAAAAAATCAAATAAAAAAAGAGAGAGGGGAAGTATGATGAAACTATCGGCTTACTTCTCAGTTAAATGTAAATAGGTGAATTTTGTAATGCCCAATTATTTTAGGAGAACTCTATGGATCAAGATCAAAATAATCAGCATGATCATGCTCATAATAGGCAAAAACGCTTGTTAAGATAGTCCTTTTTGTAAGGAAGGGTAAATATAGTGTTAAGAGATAAATTAATTTTAAAGAATGGAGTTTTATATGCTTAGGAATATTCAAGGTGATCGTGATTATAGTAAAATTATGGTTTTTCAAACTTCGAGCCCAAAGATTAATCATTTTTGTTTAGGGGCAAAGTTGCAGCGAAAATCAGATAAAACTTGGGACACTGTTAGTAAATTTTTTTATGAGAATTCAACTTTATCAAATCCTAGGAGCCCAGTGCCAATAGCATTGTTCCGATCTGTGGTAAACTTGATTGACAAAAGGAAGTTTTATATTGCAATTTCAACATCAAGAAATGAATTGAAAGTTTCAATAAGTGCAAAATAAAAAACGCAAACCAAGCGTATGCGGCAAAAGAAGGCAGCCATGAATTCTGGCTCCTATTTAGGCCGCATACGCGGCTTAGCGAGGCTTCGCTAGGCCATGAAATCGGATTCCTAACTGGATTCGAGGTTAAATTAGATGCAGGCATATTCAGGAGGACTTTTTCTCAGGTGGCCAACTACTGTTGCTTTTTTCCTAAATCCAGAAACTGACTAGAAGTTGCATGCCAAGCACCTTCTGTTTTAACACCATCTTTTTCCCATGAGACTGTACCTTTTATTAATTGAAAAATCACATCTCCGAGTGATTGTACTCCTTCATTATGTCCGACATAACGGGCTGTTCTTATAGTAGAATTCTTTTTTTCATCATCGCGAGTAAGGACAATCTCTCCGTCACTCATTTTTTCAACTTTTAAAACCGCTTTTTCACCATTATTCCAGGCAGCATCAAATCGTTGCGTTGCTTTATTCCAAGACCATGTTCCGCAAATTTCTTCTAATCCACTCGTTGATTCACATTGTTGCATATAACCAAGGTCAAGTCTTCGAAAAGACAAATCTTTCGGTTCTTCAAGGCTTGGAGGGGCTCCTACAGCCACAATTGGTCCCATCTTGGACGCATTAAATGAAACTTGCTCGCCTGAATGTAAATAAATCGATTGAAGCTCAGGGTTATCCATCTGAATAGTTACGGTGCCATTTTCGACCGCAACAGTCGTTAGATCTTTTTGTTTTACTGAAAAAGTGGGCTCAGTTTCAGAAGCAATCAGCATGGATTGTCCGGCTGTTATGATGAGATTTCGATAAGCATTATAGGGTATCATATGAATTCTAATTTCCCCGGTTTCCAAAATAATATTTATAAGGGGCTGTTTGAGAGGATCTTCAAGAGAATCAATTGCGATAATCGTTTGCGGATTAAGCCTAATTATGCTTCCTTCACTGAATTGCAAGCGAAGTTCTTCTTTGGGGCCAGTTTGAAATTTCGAGCCTTCCTTGATGGGGTTCCCGATAATGAAGGGCTTCCATGGTTTATTTTCTATATTTTTTGGAGTGGCTTGTAAGGGAAGTTTATTCTTAACAGAGGAATTGCCCGAAGGATCAATTTCTACACCAACCACTTGACTGGATATACCGATCAAGACTGTAAATAAGAGATGTTTTAAATTTATCATATAATAACCTCATTAACCCCAATTTCACATTATTTGAGGTACTTTTAAAGATACTTCATTAATAAACGGTAGACAAGAAAATTTTTTAAAAAAAGAATTTTAAGAGTAGTAAAGTTGAATTTCGTAGGCAACATTGCTATAATATATTGAATCTGTTATTTCTCAAATTATTGCTATAAAATTAATACTCACTGTCAGTGGTAAAGCTCGACGTTAAATGCGGCAGGCATAAAAAAATCATACAACTTTCATCTTAATGGAGTGGACATGTGCAGACGATTATATAGTTTTTTTGTCGTTATATTAATATTTGCAGGTTCGTTAGTTTGTTATTCTTCACAATTGCAAGCAGACGCTCAAGCGATTGAGATTGAGCAGTCAGACCTTGTATGTGCTGCACAACAATTGCCCCTGACCGGTATACTTATGACAAACTCCTTTGGTGAACTTTATCTAAAAATAGATGAAAAGTTCCAACGTCTACCTTTGACTAATCCGAAATTAAAAAAATTTACTTCTCAAAAAGGACCTCATATACAAATCGTATATGATAAAGAAGACCAGCAAAAACAAAGAAAGAAACCTGAATATAAAGAAGTGGGGCAAAGTTTTCCATTTAAGGTTGTCAAGGCTGTTGAAATCCATTTCAAATCAGGAATGACTTTTTTAGCTTTAGAGGTCGATTCTCCAGAGCTTGAGCAATTGCGCATACGCAATGGCTTCTCATCTTTTCCCGAACACCACGATAAGTTCTACATCTATTTGGGATTGCTTAATAAGTAAGTTAAAATCAAAGGAATGGAGTTTCTTAAATTTTGCTATAGACGATTGCACTCTTAGGTTAACTGTAAAGCTATCGCTTATAGAATCGAAGGCAAATAAAACGTTCTCCTTTAAAGATCCTAATAGAGAATGCGGGGATAGGCCTTTGTCGCAATGGCTACAAGAATAATTAAGGCGAATAGACCAACACCAAGGTCTAAGGAAAGATCTGCTATACTTGCGCTGCCAGTAATCATGTAGCTGCGCAACGCGTTAACTTGATAGGTCAAAGGATTCACTTTAGAGAGGATTTGAAGCCAGTGAGGCATCAATTCAAGGGGGTAAAGCGCATTGCTGGCAAAGAACAAGGGCATTGTCATGACTTGTCCTATGCCCATGAAACGTTCACGTTTTTTAATCAATGAGGCAATAATCAAAGAGAAAGTCGAAAAAACAGCTCCTCCCAGTAACACTGTAGCAACAACTCCTAAAAAAGCTAGCAAGTTCCAGCGCACATGGATGCCTAGCATCCAAGCCAGAAGATAGATCATAAAAATTTGGGATACTCCACGTAGACCTCCGGCAAATGCCCTGCCAGTGACCAAAATGTATCGTGGAGCTGGGGAGACCATAATTTTTTGTAAAATCCCCATATCCCGATCCCAAATTAATGCTACACCATAAAAAATGGAGATAAACAGGATACTTTGCGCTAAAATGCCAGGAGCAATGAAATCGAGATAAGGCATATTGCCTGTTGAAATGCCTTTTGTTTTAGCCATCGCTTGACCGAAGATGAGCAACCAGATCGCAGGTTGTATCATGCGCGTAAAAATTTCATAAGGGTCGTGCCATAATTTACGAATATCACCCTCCACAATTGCTGAAAATTGCCGAAATCTTATGCGTAATTTGTCAATGATTTGTGATTGACCCTCTAACTTGTTTAACATGACTAAAATCTCCACTTTCAGTGATCGCATTGCCTGTATAATAAATGAATACATCTTCGAGATTTGCTGTTGGACTTACCGTTGACTTTAGAAAGCTTGGGCTTCCTATCGCAACGATTTGACCAAGATGCATAAAGGCTGCTACATCGCACATCTGATCGGCTTCATCCATATTATGGGTTGTCATCAGGATTGTTGTGCCGAATTGTTTTTGCCAATTTTTGATATGCTCCCAAAATATTCTTCGAGCTGAAGGATCCAGACCGATGGAAGGTTCATCTAAAAAGAGGATGCTTGGGTTATGCACAAGAGCTTGAGCAATTTCTAAGCGCCTGATCATGCCACCGGAATACTTGCGAACAAGTTGATCAGCTGAAGCGTTCAAGCCCATAAAATGAAGAAGTTCTGATATACGGCTTTTGCGCAATCCAGGGTCCATTCCATGAAGTTTTGAAATAAGCAGCAGATTCTCATAGCCTGTCAAATCACTATCTGCCGAAAGCTGTTGAGGTACGTATCCAATAATATTGCGCACATCGGCTGCTTGAATGGTAATGTCGAAACCATTGATAAGGGCTGTGCCAGAACTCACAGGTAGAAGAGTTGTGAGCATTTTGATCGTGGTACTTTTGCCAGCGCCGTTTGGACCTAGCAATCCAAAAATCTGGCCGGCATCGACGTTGAAAGAGATCTTATTTACGGCAGGATGCGACTCGTAATCATGGCTAAGTTCGATGACTTCAACGATGGTTTTTGAAGAGACGTCTGTTACGTGCATGCGTTCATTTTGTAGGGAGTTAATGAATTTTAGAGTACATCTATTAGCTAGCTTTAAAAAAATTTTTTGTAAAGTGAAATGTTGTGAACCCAATTGCCATTGAAGCTAGAGGTTTGAAGGTTTTCAAGTTTAAGAGAATGGACATAATGGACAATTATGGACGAAAATGGACTATAATGGACAATAATGGACTGTAATGGACGAAAATGGACACGAATGGACTTAATTATGCTTATTCACTTTCACTCGTCCATTTTTGACCATTCTGCTACCCTGGAAAATTTTATTAAGTATGACAATATGCAATTAAGTTAAAGAAAAGAAGTGTTCAATTATTCTTGTTCATAATTTTCAATTTAGCTATGATGACAATTGAAGAGTGAAGATTCACTGCTATTAAAATAAGTTCAAAATCAACGTGGTTTGAGCTAATGACTCAAGTGAAATCTCTCAGGCTAAAATTTAAATAAGGAAATTTATGAATAATCCAGACATATCTAGCATAAACATTAAAGGGACTTATCAATTGCCAACATCTGTAACTTACGAAACACAGCATGTGCCTAAGCCCAGTTGGTTAGGGCGCGATCTTCAAGTCATATATCCGAAAAGCCCTTTTTGGATAGCATTTAAGGGTGTTATTGCTGCAATTTTGGTTACTGTTGGAGCTTTGATAGTTAGCGCACATCCTTTGATAGGTGGTTCAATAATAGCAGCTGGGGCACTGATGGGCGCTTATGCCATTAAAAAGATGATTGAGCCTGATGAACTTGAAGAAACGGTCAAATACTTAGCAAACACCGAAGATTTGAACGCACTTCCAGAACTAAATCCAGAAATACATTGGGAAATCAAAGAAAATACCAATGTAGATACGGGAAAAAAATCTGGTTCAAATATTGCAAAATGGAAGTCATCTGACATGATAGATGATATCATGGCTTTAAAGCGAGATGGGAAGACAATAGCAGTGGCGTTTAAGTTTGAAAAAGAAGATTTTGTAGAGGTAATTGCCTTACAAGATGAATTGGCTGGATTTACTTCCTACAATCACGATCACGTAGAAGATTTTAGCGTAAGTACCTCACTGTCCCCAAGGGATCTAAATAAATATACAGAACTTTTCAAGCGTCTGCAATAATTGGATCTCCAATTGGCCGAAAAGACTGCTTGTACTATTAGTTGGCGGAGTTTTCCCTCAGCTTTATGTTATATAGATTGAATTATTAATTTACATAAAAATTATGAATATTAAGGAGCTTTATTTTCATGTCTAGAATTACGATTTACTTTTTCACTATTTTCGTTTCATTGAGTACCTATGTAAGCGCTTACTCATTGCAAAATGAGCAGTTAGTGACCATACACGGATTTTTAGGTACACCGTGGAATATGCATTACACTTCGTTAGCTTTAGAAAAAGAGAAAATGTCTGTTAAACACTGGAAGTACCCAAGCACAGAAAAAAATATTGTCGAACATGCACACGACTTAGTCATATACTTACAAAAATTAGCATTTCAGAATCCAGGTAAGCCCATTCACTTTTTGACCCATTCCATGGGCGGATTGATATTAAGAGCCGCTTTGAGTTGTCCCTCTTGCCCTTATGAAGCACATATAGGGAAAGCAGTTCTGCTTGCGCCTCCAAATCAAGGAGCTGTTTGGGGAAGATATTTAGGAGAGTTCTATTTATCTAATTTGTTCAGCGGTGGCAAATCTGGATATGAGCTCATGACAGAATTTGATTTCGAACATTTAGGACAGTTTCCTGATACTAAGGACGTCTTGGTTGTTGCAGGTAACTTTTCTCTTAATCCATTGATTGATGGGGATAATGATGGCACAGTCGCTGTGGCAGAGACATATCTCTCAACACCTCATAAACATGTCATTCTCAATGTAGGGCATAAAACAATACTCTTTAGCACCAATGTTTCTAAGTTGGTTAAAAGTTTTTTTTCTCAATAAATATTAGTTTTTAGTTCTAGTTGCCAATTTGGAGTGTCGGAGACTTGTCTCCGCTTTGTGCGGGCTCAACTGTGATCCTTATCCTTTTACAAAATATAATTTTCAACTTTAATCTAATAAAGAAAATCAGTTTCAGACTGAATTTGGACTCATTGACATAATTTACTAAAATAGAATTATAATATGTCTTTATTGTATTTCTGAAAGTTGTTATGCTGAAGCAAAAAAAGTATTTTTTTGGTGCAATTTTCAATTACAGTGTTCGAGAAAAATTATATGTCTGGCCAAATCGCGCTATTTAAGACAAATCAAATTAATTAAAGGAAAAATATGTTAACCCCTTACGACGTTATTATAGCAGGATGCGGCCCCATTGGAAGCACCCTAGCATGCACCCTTAAAGCTATCGATCATGATTTAAGGAGATGTGTTGTTGATAAACGCAATAAACCTGGGCGCAATCATGGGCTAAAGATCAATTCAGATTCTGTCGACAAAATTCAACATCTTTTACAAACAACCTTAGATAACCAATCGACTAGAGCGAATCCTGAGAGTATAAATATTTTGAAAACTAAATTTGAAGGTTGGCGTGATAATTTTATCCGTACAAGTCAAATTGAAATGGATCTTACCGAAACAGCCGAGAGTATGGGTGGTAGGTATTTCGTGACAAAGAATTTGCTATTACAGAGCATAACTTTTCCTCTTTGTGTGAATCTAATGACAATCAACCTTCCAGTAAATTGCATGAGATTTTTCAAAATGCGCGCGTTGTTATAGGTGCAGACGGTTCCCACAGTATTGTAAGAAAAGTGGCGATGGAAGATAAGTTTTCTCACCAAGAGGTTTTAAGACATTTGGTAGAGCTGAAATATCAAACCACGGGGCGAATGCAGCCAAGAGGTTTTAAAGAAGCTTCCGTAGATGTGATCAAGCACAGTAGATTAGCCTTTGAAACGACTAGCAAAGATCAAAGTAAACCAACTAAACCAGTCACTCTACATCTATTTGTAGATCAACCGACATATGAAAGCATGCGAATTGAAGATGACGAAGGTAGATTGAAAGGGGTTTTCGGAAACTCATGGTCTTTAAGTGATTTGGAGAGTTTGGCTAAAACTGATGATAAAATTCAGAGAGTTTATGGCCAAATAACTGATCACTTGACAGAAGTTCTATTACGTGATGGTGATTGTCAAAATGAACAGATCTCTACTCTAGAACTGAATGTATATAAGAGTGCTCGCAGCGCAATTAAATTCAATAACAAATATGTTCTATTAGTTGGTGATGCTGAATCGGGATTGGTTTTGGAAAGAGGGTTTAATAAAGGACTAAAAGGTGCGGCTATTTGTGCTCAGGCCGTTAGCACTTATTTTCAAAACGAAAATTTAAAGGATGAAGGCATGCCAGAGTCTTTTGTATCCTATGAAAATGAAACTTTAGAAATTTTTGAAAGTGAATTAAGATTTGCAAAAATTAAAAATGTGGCTTTAAACACAGTTGAGAAGTCTCTAAATGGCTCGAGGATGGTTAAGGAGACTAGTTTTAAGATGAGTGAAACGAGTAGTAATGCTTCATCAAAAGTCTTTTCTTCTTCTAAGTGGGATAATGGAAATAATGCTGACACAACTTCTAGCTGCATAGTGTCTTAGTGCACTGGTTGACCAGATTATGGTGAAGTTTTGGAGTGCAGAGTCTTGTCATTACAGTTGGACACATTTTGACCCTGTTTTTAAGGCTGAAGGCCTGACTTATTACAGCCTACGGCTAGGGTGTGAGGTCATTTCAGGCTTTAGGCCTGTGACATGTCATCTTAGAGATACATCTGGTGGATATCGGCGATACACGTTAAAATAGGCTGCGGAACCGAAATCCAAAGCTCTAGCCCCTGGTGTAGCCCGGAAAGGGCAAACCAGGGGTTAGAACTTTGAAATTTGCCTCTATAACTACAAACTTTTTGTAGCCCAAGTCGGTAGTCGCAAGCGCTAGCGAACTCTGAAACCTGTCTAAAAGAACCCCATTGAGAGTTTAGTAAGGACGGTATCTTATGCCTTATAGTCCTTAGCTTAAAGCATATGTAACAAGTCAAGGACGAAACAAAGCGGAGACAAGTTTTTGTACCCCAGAGAATAGCCCGAAGGTCAAACGATGACGCTTCAGATTTTTAAATTCATAACATCGAGCATCATTGCATCCACTACAGTTTTGATATCAAGGAAGATCGAAGGGTTAATCATGATATTTTGCTCAACAGCGGTATTAAGAATATTCGATGCAGATAAAAAGTAACCCTTCAAAATGGCGGTCTTAAGTAAAGCCGTGTAGGTGCTTTTTAGGTCGACAAATTTTTCTTGGTGAGACTTAAGGCATTGGTTCATTATTCGCAAAAAATGGTCGACAATGGGTTCCTTAGCATCTGTTGAAGCATGGAGAAGCATCAAAACAAGGTTAACGAAAGGTTCCATAGCCGTGACATTTTCTAAAGAATCGTTGCTGTACTTCTCGAGCATTTCAATCATCAAAAAAATAGCATGAGTCGGGTTAAGGATTAATGCAGGTTTGAATTTTAAAATGAAATAAAGTGAATCTTGGATTGCTCTAAAGCTAAGACTAGGATCATGAATGCTTTGTAGTTTATGCAAAAGTTCATCTGTACAGTCTAGTAAAATTAAATTCTGTCGATAGCTTTGTTCGAAATACAGCTCATCCTGTGCATTTAAAGGGAATGACTCAAGGTTTTTTAAGAAATTGAA
Organism: Parachlamydiaceae bacterium; assembly: GCA_013813265.1. Lineage (GTDB taxonomy): Bacteria > Chlamydiota > Chlamydiia > Chlamydiales > Parachlamydiaceae > JACCRY01. The sequence goes on along the minus strand of JACCRY010000081.1, from coordinate 6,117 downwards.
TGCCTTTAAGCAAGGCTTTTTCATGGCATTGTCCTTATAGTGTGTCAATATGAAGGTGTTCATCAAAGGTAAATATCTTTTTATAATTATCGGGATAATTTCCCTCACTTCTTCAGTGTGATTTTGAGAGATTATCGCATTGGATTTCAACAAATGGCTAATCGTACTCAATAGTTCACATGAAATTCCATTAATTGTTTCGGGTTGGAGGAGATTTTTTAATAATTTAACCAACCTTTTAATAGCAGGTTCGTTGGTCAGTTCATGTGAGTGGTTAAGTAACAAAATAATTAGTTCATTTGTTCGTTGTTCATGAGAATAAAGAATTATCAATTCAATTAATCTATAATTGAGAAGAATGTCTTCTAAGCAATTGGCTTTATTGTTAGAATTTCCAAAGCTTAGGTGCTCTTTGAAATCATCTATGTTCCCTTGAATCACTTCCATCACCTTTGCGTGGATTTTAGATTCGAGTTCTTTTATGCTCGCTTGATTTATGATCTTCTTGTTTATCGCATATTTTAAAATGGAAGTGGCGTAATGCAGACTGTAATTGTTACAAGCAGCGTCGATTACAAGAATGCATGTGGCTTCTAAGTTATCAAATTTTTCCGGATGTGACTTTAGAAGCTCATCAAGAATTTCGAAAACCTTGTCAACAAAGGGTGCAGAATGATCTTCCGGAAGATGATCAAGCATGTTATATAAAAATTTAAAATCCATAAACTTGATGCCCTTTTCCAATGCATTTGGCTCACGGAATGGTTCAAATAGTTCCAGGACGTGCTCTAAAGTTTTTGTTGTCTCATTCGCAAATTTTTGTCTTTCAAGGTCTAAAAAAATTAACATCGTTTGTTCAATTGCTCGAAATCGTAACCAGTCTTGATGAATGTTGTTCAATGTTTGCAAGAGATCTTGGGGACGGTTGAGTAAAATTAAAATCTGAAGATGCTGCTGCTGAAAATTTGAGGCTGCTATTGAGAAACAGGGAAGTTCATGATATTGTTTACAGATTTTTAGCAATTTTTCATAAGTTAAAATATTATTTGCGATGGGGGGATTTTTTTCAATAAATTGGGAAATCATTGAGGTGATCTTTTTTAGAGCAATGGAAAACAACTCTCTTTTCTCGATCTCCTCAAACATGCTATTTTCTATCGTTAAAGCATTGATCAAGGCGATCCACTGCCTGTAGGTGACATAATCAACCTCGTTAAATAATCTAAACATCGACAAAGTTTGCCAAACGATTGTCGCGTCAAGATCCGAATTCTGGAATGCTTGCCTATTTTTAAAGAGCTGTTTAAATAAAATTATCAAAATTTTGATGGCTGTGGAAGATGGAACTTGATAACTTCCATTCTTCTTTAAGCTGAGGGTTTGTTCATTTCGAAAGCAATGAAACAACATGAGGATCAGTTCATTAACATTTTCCGTTTCAGAATTTAGGAGTAAATTGACTAATGTCGGATTTTGCAGAGACATTAAGGCAAAATTAGATGTCGTTGTGTGAATTGAACTCGTAAGGCCTAAAAAAATTGCCTGAAAAGCTTTAGTAAGCTCTACTGGAGTTTTTTCATTAAGAATGTTTTGTTTAAGTAATTCGTTAAAGAGAATTAAAGGAGGGTCTTTCTTTGAAAGGGCACAAATCAATTCTGAAAAAAGTTCAGCTTTGACTAGCCAGGGAATGAATTTTGTTCCTGCTCTTAGAGCTTTTTCTGCTTCTTGTAATAGTTGAGGCTCCTGACTTTCGATGCATCCTTGTACAAAACTAAGATAGCTATTTAAAGCCTGTTTTTTAAGCTCGATGCTTATTTGTTTTCCCTTTCTTTTTTCGATGCAGATGGATAGAAGTTGAAGTGCAGGGAGGATTTGCGAACATTGGTTTACTTTTGGTCGATGAGACCACGCGTTAATTAAAGCAATGCAGCATTCTATAGATTCTTTATCGTCAGGCTGTAGCAATTTACCTTTGCTCAAAAGCGTAAACCATTCAATCCTATTTTCAAATTCTCCGTTTTTAATATCTTGGATGAGCGTAGAAGTAAAAGCAGGAGTTTTAAGAAATTCACTTGAAAGGCTAGGGCCATTAGGAAAAGCTCTTAAGCATTGAACGATTTTATTAATCGTTTCCTTTGGAGGAGCTTTTAAAATATCTTTGAGGATATTAAGAAGAGTCGTTTGCTCACTTTTTGGAAGCTTTTTAGGTGCCAATCTAATAAAACAATCGAGAAAATCTTCCGAGATTTCAGCTTTAAAACTTGCAGTTATAAATGGAAAAGAAGTTATCTGACGAATTAGATTCTGGATGTATTTAAGATCATCATGATTTAGGCTTTGAAGTGACAGTCTGCTAATTAAAAATATAAAGTAGGCATTGAGATTATCGAGCTGTGCAATTTCAATCGAAGTCAGTTTTTTAGATAGAGAATTCATACGGGCCATAACTTCTTTGATATGTGCAATAATTTGAATTTTATTTAAATCATTATTCATCTGCATTTTTTGGATACAAGTAAAGGCTTCCAATTCGTTTACAAGAGAATCTGCAAAAATTTTTTCTTTCTCAGCATACTTCCAAAGACTGAGTGCGAGATCGGGAGATGTCAGAACGAGTTCAGTGATACATTTTAAAAAGAGAGAGCTGGTGGATAGTTTAAGGTTAATGGGTGAGTGGAGTTGATTGAAAAGATGAGTAACATTTAACTTACTTCTCTCAAAAAATAATTGAGCATTTTTTACAAATGCTTGACGAATGGGAACCGTTGCAAGCTCCGGTAGGACTTTAATCAACATGTTCAGCATCCCTCGTTCAAGATTTTTCTTTTCGTTTAACGAGTTAACTAATGTGTTTTTGCATAGAAGTTGAAAAAGTGTTACTAGATTCTTAATAGCATCAATTGATTCGACGTGATGACTGTTATTAATTAATAAAAGGATCAGATTGTTTGCATCTTGCTTTCCTATATTTGAGAATGTGTGAATGAATTCGAGATTTTGTAAGCTGGATTCTACAAACTTTGACATTTTGTTCGAGTTTGAGTCAATTAGCCCTTCAAGAACAATTCCATAGCTCTTGGTCAATGCCACAGGATTTTCATGATTGAGTATGTTCGTTTCGACAGCTACGTTCAGGAGGAATTGTGCATGCTCAGTTTTAGAGTGAAGGCAAATTAAATCTGAAAAAAGGTTTGCTAAGCAAGCTTTCACTGAAGGAGAAGTGGAATTTATTCCTCTTCGCAATACTTTCTCAGCTATGTGTATCAACTCCGGCGCTTTACTATTTAAGCACTTTTGGATAAAGCTAGAATAGATCTCTAATGCTTGTTCTATTTGTGGAGCATCTTTGTCTAAATACGTCTTTAAAATCTCAAATGCCCTCAGAAAGCTACTTGCATGGAAGGGATTATTTAGAAAGGTCCTCAGATAACAGAGGATCTTATTCATATAATTTTCAGCGATCTTCTCTGAACTCGTTTTTAGTACTTCATTAAGGATGTTGAGGATAATGCCTTGCTCATTTTCCTTCACCTTCTTTTCAAGTGACAATCGGATAAAAGCGTCGAGGAATTTATTTTCGATTTTCTCTTTCAAAATTTTGGAAAGAGGAGAGATGTCTTTAAAAAAATTTTCGATGAAATCGAAGTCTTTAAAGTTCAAATCCTCTTGGCTCAGTTGGTGGGCAAGTGATATAAGCAGATGATTAAAAGAGGTCGGCTGTTCGTTGTTTTCAAAGTTTAATTTCTTAGATACATAGCTGAGCCGGAACATCATTCTTTCGAGCAGGCTGATGACTTGCTTTTTGTTTAGAGAAGTTATTGGAATCATTTCTTCAAAACAAACAAAGGCCTCAAGTTCATCTACTGCAGAAAATAACTCCTCACGTTCGGCATAGGACCAAAGGCTCAGGGCTATTGTACGTGAGGTCGAGGAAAGCGCCTGGATGCTTATGAGGAACATTTGGCTGATTTGCAATTCATTCGTTTGGGAGCATTTTTTTAGGTTTTCAAAAAGTTTTGGAACCAGAAGATTTCTTTTATTAAATAATAATTCAGTCTGTTTAATAAGTTTTTTACGGCTTTTAAAGGAGCCTAGATTAGGAAGAGATGTTAGCAGTAGTGTGAGCATTTCGAATTCCAGATTGCTTTCACGATCTAATGCTGTAGGAATATAAGAAAGAAGGCAGAGGTTAAAAGAGATGAGCTGCTCGTTTTTTATGTGAGATTTTAACATCTCGAAAAGCTGCAGAGTTGATTCAATTTTCAATTCCAATTTTGGAAGTTTCTCAAAGGAAATCTTTGTTTGTTTATGCCATAAATGCAGAAACCCCTGAAGTAAGATTATAGGCTGTTTTGGATCTAGAAGGTAATATACATGGCGATCAAGATTTAATTGACATAAGTGGGAAGTAGAGTCCGCATGATCTGCTGAAAGAAAAAGTAGGAGTTGGTACCATTTTAGCAAAAGTTTTTCTGAGATTTCCTTACAGCCTGAGAGAACCTCCGGAAGGATGTCATAGAATGGTTGAACGAGTTTTGCATCTACTTGTAAGTTAGTGCCGTTGGTGAAAAAATTACTAAGAGCGCAGATAAAGCCTATAAGGTCTTTATATTTGCCAAAGTGGTTTTTCATTTTTTGAGGCGATTTAGAATCTTTTAAAAATTCAATGTATATTGCTTTATTAGTCTCTTCTTCTGGAAAAAAACAGCCTTTAAATGTGATGTTGTCAATGCCCTTGAGGCATTTGCTGCCATCTATGCGAGATGTGCGAAGTTCGTTTGTGTTTAGTTCCGCCATTGCTTGTTCGATCGGCACATCGGATGTGTGGACTTCAAGAGCCATTTCAGAGCAGTTTTTTTTTCTATTTAGAAAGTCGTTTGTCAGGTCAATGCGGAAACTGTCTCGTTGAAATGCGCAAGAGTTTTTTAAGCCAGGAATCATCTCGATTGTTTGATGTTCGTCATAAATGTGGAAATCAATTGCTGTTTTAAATTCAAGCATTCCAAATTTGATAATGGAACAACGATTGTCAGTCGGATTGGCCAAATCTGACCAGTTTATTGGTGTATTGTAATATGTAGGTTTCCCATTAAAGAAACTGTTGCCTATGCTGACAAGGACATCTTCGTTAGCATTGGGAAATTTCAATTGGGTCGCTAGGCAGGCTTGGATATCCCTTGTGGTTTTAAGGAAATGTGTCGCTACACCTCTTTTGATAAGACCATCAATATAAGTGGGACTGCTTAATTGCTTGAACATGATCGGCATCTGAATTTGAATCAAAAAATCAAGGTCATTATATTCAGCTTGTTGAGGAGCGATGATGTGACTTACTGCACTTCCGATTAATGTAATACTTACACTTTCACCGGGATGCAAGTTTAGCTGGAGTCGCGACAGTAACTCTTTTAGAAATAAAAAAAGATTCAGCTTGAGGGGGGCAGTGCCATTTCTTCCTGAAACGATGTAGGGTTGCTGCAGTATGCGAATTAGAGTTTTTTTTTGAGTCTCATTTAATGGTGCACAATTAAGTTGGCCGAAGGCATTGTTTTCTCTTTGATTTGAAACTGGGACCGGTAAAGCGTTGCATTGAATTTCTGTTCCGAGTTGTAAAGTTTTATTCTGGTCCTCCTCCAAATTAGTTGAGGGATTGAAATTCACAGTTTTTATATAGGGATTTTTTTGTTGATACTCAATATTCACGATTACCTCTATTAAATAGGCAGTCCTACTAGCATATTGAATAATTGATGAGCAATTATAATAGTGTTAACTCGGTAATAAACGTTGGGTATTCCTTTGCGAAAGTTGTTTAACTAACTAGATTTAATAAAACAACAGGAAATGAGTATTTTGATGAAGACCCAGAAGCCTTTGAGGCAATGTCATTAAGTTTAAGAAACTATCCTTAAAATCAAGAATTATTAAATAAAGGGCAAGAATGATGAGGATCATTCACCTATCGTCTGCTGCGAGACGCAGCAGACTACATGTAGCCTGCTGCGTCTCGCAGAGGCTGTGAAAAAATTCGAAATAATGCAGCAGTTAGGCGAAAGTTGCAGCTGATGCAATTCTTGACGACGTCGTAGCCATAGCTACGACCGAGGAGAGAAGTGC